>JAHKAK010000046.1 GCA_018826025.1 Patescibacteria group bacterium | reverse complement strand
TTTGCCGCTTTTTTGGCGGCAAAAAAGCGGCGGAAAAAACCGCCGCCCGGCGAAAAATTTTGATAAATTCGGATTCGTCTCGCTAAAATTGCCGCGGACAACTCAGTCGCTTCGCCGCTGTAGACATTCTCCGCGGCTTCGCTCCCTCGTCCCGCTGGCAATTTTAGACGCTCAACTCATCGCGAATTTATAACAAAATCTTTCGCATGGGCGGAATGAAAAAATAATTGATGGATTCACTTGACCTAAATTTAATACTTTTTCCTTTAACCATGATGCTTTTTTTTATCGTGGTTTTTTTGGGAATTTACGTGGTGGTGTCGTTGATAAAAAATAAAGGAAAAATCGTCCGGGCGATGAATATGTCGCTGTTTTTGGTGGTTTTGCCTAAAATTTCCGCCGATGAAAAAAATAAAAAACCGTTTAAGGAACTGGTGGCGGTGATGGAGCAGTTCTACGCGAGTCTGGGAAATTTAAAAGAAAAAGGCTGGAGCGCTTTTTTATACGGCCAGCCGATTTTTGCTTTTGAAATGGCGGTGCAAAACGTGGGCGAGGATATTAGTTTTTATGTGGCTTGTCCGCGGCGGCTGGCCGGCGTTATGGAAAAACAAATTCACGGATTTTTCCCGGCCGCGGACGTTCGGCCAATTGAAGACTACAATATTTTTAATCCTCAAGGAGCCAACCTTGGCTCATATCTTTTTGCCGGCCGCGGCCGGTCCTTGCCGTTTAAAACTTATCAAGGCCTGGAAACCGATCCGCTAAACGAAATTGTCAACGCGTTAAGCAAGTTAAACGCTCAAGGGGAAGGCGCGGCGATCCAATTGCTTATTCGGCCAACGAAAGTTAAGCGGTGGCGAAAAAATTCTTTAAAAATCGCCCGCGAGATGCAAAAAGGCAAGCAGTATAATTTATCCAAAATTCAGGTGGATAAAAATTGGCTGGCGATTTTATTTGATTTAGTAAGCGGGTCAGGATTTTTACCGGAGAAAAAAGAAGCGCCCTTGGCCGGTCCGGCCTCAATCACCCCGCTTAGCAACGAAGTCATCAAAGCGCTGGAAGGAAAAGCCAATAAAGTCGCCTATGAAACTAATATTAATTTAGCGGTTTCAGCTACCATGCCCGAGCAAGCCGGCCAACTTTTATTGCAACTGGAGACCGCTTTTTCTCAATTTAACGGTTTGAATTTGAATATTTTAAAATCAGCGCGGCCCAATCCCGGCCGGGGTTTAAAAAAAATATTCTACGCTTTTTCTTTCCGGATATTTGACGCCAGTCGCCGCCTTATTTTAAGCACGGAAGAGCTGGCTTCTATTTATCACTTTCCTACCACGGAAGTGGAAACGCCCAAAGTTAAATTTATCAAATCCAAGCAAGCCGCGCCTCCCCCAAACATGCCAATGGAAGGCTTGGTTTTAGGCAAGAACTTTTTCCGTGGAGTGGAAACAGTGGTGCGGATGCAACAGGATGACCGCCGGCGCCATTTGTATTTGGTCGGCCAAACCGGTACAGGTAAAACCAGTGCTATGCAGGGCATGCTCGCGCAGGACGTTAAAACCGAAGGATTGGGCGTTATTGACCCGCATGGCGATTTTGCGGATTATGTTTTAGGGTGCGTGCCAGCCGAGCGCGCCGAAGACGTTATTTATTTTAATCCGGCCGATATGGAGCGCCCTTTGGGGCTTAATATGCTGGAATATGATCCAGCGTATCCTGAACAAAAAACTTTTATTGTTAACGAACTGATCAATATTTTTGATAAATTATATGATTTAAGAACCACGGGCGGGCCGCTTTTTGAACAATATACCAGAAACGCGCTGCAGCTTTTAATGGATGATCCCAGCGAAGGCGCCACGCTAATGGAGGTGCCTCGAGTCATGGCGGACGCGGCCTACCGGAAGCGCTTGTTGGATAAGTGCCAAAATGTCGTGGTGAAAGATTTCTGGATAAAAGAAGCGGAAAAAGCCGGGGGCGAGGCAGCATTAGCCAACGTTGTTCCTTATATAACTTCCAAATTCAACACTTTCATTGCCAATGATTTTATGCGGCCGATAGTCGGGCAAAGCAAATCTGCGCTTAATTTCCGCGAGATAATGGACAATAAAAAAATTCTGATAGTTAATTTAAGCAAGGGGCGCATCGGCGATCTAAACGCGTATTTGCTGGGGCTCATAATTGTCGGTAAGTTAATGATGGCGGCTTTTTCCCGCGTGGATACGCCAGAAAAAGAACGCGCGGATTTCTATTTGTATATTGACGAATTCCAGAATTTTACCACTGACAGTATTGCGACAATTTTATCGGAAGCCAGAAAATATAAGCTTTGTTTGGTAATTACGCATCAATATATAAAGCAAATCCCGGAAAAAATCCGCGACGCGGTTTTCGGGAATGTTGGGTCAATGCTGGCTTTGCGCGTCGGCGCGGAAGACGCGGAATTTTTAGTCAAGCAATTTGCGCCGGTGTTTGACCAGAATGATTTAATCAACCAGGATAATTTTTGCGCGTATGTTAAATTGCTTATTAATAATTTAACCACCAAACCTTTTAATATCGTTTTTGATCCTCCGCCGCCAGAAAACCGCGAAATTATTGAAGCGCTCAAAGAATTGTCGCGTTTGAAATACGGGCGGGACAAACAACTTGTGGAAAATGAAATTAACTTGAGATACAAAGCATAAAAAAACGATCCGAATAATCCGAATTCTCATCCGAATTATCCGAATGAATTCATTCGTTGTATTCGGATGCCATTCGTAGATTGGGATTGCATTATCATGGACGAACAAACTTCGCAACAAAATCAAACAGTCCCGGCGCCGGTACCAGCTGGTCTCTCGGTTTTTCAAAAAGACTTAATAATTTCTGCGGTTATCGGCTTATTTTGCGCCGCGTTTATTTTGCCCATCGCGCAAAATTTAGAGATGAAACAAGGTTTAGCTTTAAGCCTGTTTTTGATTTTACCGGTTTTGTCCGCCGTGGGTATGGGGGCGGCTTATTGGCTGGCTAAAAAAGTGAAGATATTTTATCAGTTGGCTAAGTTTGTTTTGGTGGGCGCTTTGAACTCTCTGGTTGACTGGGGAATTTTGAATTTACTGATGTTTTTAACCAGTCTTACGGCCGGAACGATGTTTTCGGTTTTTAAAGGAATTTCGTTTTTGGTGGCGATGGCCAATAGTTATTTTTGGAACAAGTTTTGGACTTTTAAGAAAGCGGAAGAATTAAGCAGCGCGACGAGTTCCGCTCAAAAAAGCGGCAAGGAAATGTTACAGTTTTTTATCGTGAGCCTGGTGGGATTTACCTTGAATGTTGGCGCGGCCACGCTGCTGGTTAATGTTTTGGGGCCGCAATTTGGTTTAAGCGCCAAGCTCTGGGCTAACGCCGGCGCGTTAGCTGGCACGGCTCTGGGTATGAGCTGGAATTTTGTGGGGTATAAGTTGATCGTGTTTAAGAGTTAAATATATCGAGGTAAATATATCGAGGTTCAACCTCAATAGATTAAGGCGCGATTTATCATTGCGCCTTTTTTGTTTTTAGAATATGATAAAATAAATTAAAGATGTCATCCTGAGGAGCGAAGAGAGGAAGGATCTCCGGCGAATGCCGGTTCTTTCTCCGTATACGTGGGAGATTCTTCGCTACGCTCAGAATGACAGAAAAATGGAAAATCTTGTCCTCTATCGTAAATATCGCCCCAAAACCTTCGGTGAAGTTATT
This sequence comes from Patescibacteria group bacterium, assembly GCA_018826025.1. GTDB lineage: Bacteria > Patescibacteriota > Minisyncoccia > Portnoybacterales > GWB1-42-6 > UBA8475. The sequence continues at coordinate 2,099 of JAHKAK010000046.1, read as the reverse complement.
GGGCAGGAGCATGTGGTGCGAACGCTCATTAACGCTTTGGCACTGGGCAAGGTCGCCCATGCTTATTTGTTTTGCGGTCCGCGGGGAACGGGCAAAACCACGGTGGCAAGATTGTTGGCGAAGTCCGTCAACTGCGAGAATCGCCCCTCGACTTCCCTCGGGGTAAAAAAATACGAACCGTGTAATAAGTGTGCCGCCTGCATTGAAATCAATGAAGGCCGAGCCATGGATTTAATTGAAATTGACGCGGCGTCAAACCGCGGAATAGATGAAATTCGGGAGTTGCGCGAGGGTATAAAATTCTCACCCACACAATTAAAGTATAAAGTTTTTATTATTGACGAGGTGCATATGTTAACCAAGGAAGCGTTCAACGCCTTGCTCAAAACCCTGGAAGAGCCTCCGGCCCATGCGATTTTTATTTTGGCCACCACCGAAATTCATAAAGTTCCGCAGACCATAATTTCGCGCTGCCAGCGGTTTGATTTCCATAAATTAACTTTAAATAAAATCGTTGAGCGCTTGAAACTTATTGCCAAAGAAGAAGGCGTGAAAATTGATAAAGGGGCGCTGGAATTAATCGCGTTAAACGCCGATGGCGCGGCGCGCGATGCCGAATCGCTCTTGGGGCAAGTGATGGCGATGGAAGATAAAGACATAACGCTGGTTGAGGCGCAAACGATTTTAGGCACGACGGATATTGGCGCGGTGATTACCATGGCGGGCTTTTTGATAAGTAAAGACGTAAAAAACGCGCTAGGGTTTATTAATAAATTGGTGGAAGATGGCTACGAACTTAGCCAATTTGCCAAGTCCTTAATAAACTATTGGCGCAAGATGATGATATTGGCAAGTTGGAAGCAGGACGGCGAAATAGCTAAAATGCGCGAACTAATCGCGCCGGAATTGACGGACGAGCAATTTAAGATTATTTTGGAGCAAGGGCAAAAATTATCCGGCGCTGATTTCATCAAACTTATCCGTTTATTCATCCGCGCGGAAAACGAAACTAAAGGCGCCTCCTTGCCCCAATTGCCCTTAGAATTAGCGGTGGTGGAATGGGCAGGAAGCAATGAGAAGTGATAAGAGACAAATGTTCAGTGATAAGTGGAAAACAATGATGCGCGCGAATTTACTTAGCACTTATCACTAATCACCGATAACTTTTTTGCGGGGTCGTCTAATGGTAGGACTCCACCCTTTGAAGGTGGCTACGAAGGTCCGAATCCTTCCCCCGCAGCCAGCATTTTTTCAGACGATTGTGAAAATTGTTGCGGGATTTTTGCGAAGTTTGACTTCGCAAGGCTGTATTAAACAAGAACATACCAACATACTTGAGAATGTTGGTATGTCGTAATATATTGTATTGTCTAATTCGCCCCAGTAGCAGTGTAAACACGCTACGGGGCAAGTACGAATGGGTATGAACACCGACACTTGGTACCAGCAATTAATTAAGCCGTCTTGGGCACCGCCCGGCTGGCTCTTTGGGCCGGTTTGGACGGTTTTGTACGTTATAATGGCAGTTTCTTTCGGCGCGGTATTTTATAAGGCCGCGACTAAGCAATTGTCTTGGCTGGTGACTTTGCCGTTCGTGCTTAATCTTGTTTTTAATCTTGCTTTCACTCCACTGCAATTTGGTCTGAAAAACAACCTGTTGGCCGCGATGGATATTTTATTGGTTCTGGTTACGCTGATTTGGGCAATGGCGGTAATTTTTCCATATATGCGCTGGGTAGTTTATGCTAATATTCCGTATTTGTTGTGGGTTGGCTTCGCCACGATTTTGCAATTAACGATTACTTATTTGAATTGGAAATAACGACATTCTTACAAACTCCAGTTTTTAAGGATGTGGGTATTGTTTAATTCGTACGAATGGGTAAAGATAAAATTTACGCTTGACGTGCATGTCCAGGTTCAGACACATAGTATCCACTTAGGCTTGTAAGGTTATTGTGTCTTTTGTCGGCAGCCGACCTTGCTGCCATTTAATAAAATATTCATTGGGTGTCAGATAATTAAGAGCTTCATGCGGCCTAATCTTATTCCAGGTATCCTGTCTCTGTTTAATCCTTGTTTGCATGACTTCTAAGTCC
>JAHKAK010000045.1 GCA_018826025.1 Patescibacteria group bacterium | reverse complement strand
TCCATCAATTCTCCATCACATTCCGAACACATTGCGTTTACTTTTGACTTTTGACTTTTGACTTTTGACTTTCCGCGGTCGGCGGCTACCGCAAAACCGATTGCAAAATGGCCACTATCCCCCAAGCGCCCGCCATCACCGCCATACCGACAATTCCCCAGATCATATGCCGCTTGCCTTCTTCCATTTCTTTACCGCCACTCGCGCTGGCGCGCACGAAGCTCACAACGCCCCAGAAAAAATAGACCGTGACTAAAAGGAACAAAAGCACATAAACTTGAGTCAGCAAATTATTTATTTTGGTCATCAGCGAGCTGGTCCCGGTCCCACCCAAAAGCTCGGTAATATAGCCAACGATTTCCCTGGCCGCTAAAATAACCAATACTCCCACCACCGTCCAAATAAGGTTTCTTTTGGCTGTTCTTAGCTTTTCTTCACTCCCCTGGGCCGTGGCAAATTGGAATCCCGCCCAAACTAACATTAGCACCGCGAAGGGCAAGGCCAGCGTCATTAAAAAATTAACAATTTTTAGGATAAGGCCGCTGACAGTGCTAACACCCGAACCCAGAAAATTGGGCAGCTGAACTTTGCCTTGCGAATCGTTACCTGATATGCCGCCAACACCAGTTGACAGACCGCCTACACCAGTAGCGTCACTTGGCAGACAATCACCATCAGTGCAAACTTCACCACTATCACAATCGCTATTGTAGTCGCATGCTATGCAACCATTCGCTGACAACAAAAGACCGCTAACAATTATTATGCCAGCTAAAAATAAAATTGAATTTTTATTATATTTCAACATTAAAAACTTATCACTTATCACTTATCACTGGCACCGCACAGTCCACCAGTTGCCCGGCACAAACCCGGTCACGCTGGCGCCCAAGGTAGTTATCAGGGTGTTCACGATTATCCAGGAAGCTAAAACTATTAAAACGCCAATGGCCGTATTTTTTAAAATATCCTTGCCTTTTTTAAGGCGCGCTTCCGAACCGCCGGCTGACACCATCATTATACCACTGATTAAAAACAGCAGTCCAGCCAAGGGCGCGGTGATATTTTTTACTATAAACAAAGTGATGTTGCTGATCAGTTGTAAAAACTTGCACATATCGCAATCTGGCCCAGCACAGGGCACGAGCCCATCGGCGGCTGAAACAGGCAGAGCGGCCAAAAAAGAATAGCTAAGGACAAATAGCAAGGTAACCTTAAAAAGATTTTTCATAATGATATACCTAATTTTCAAGCACCAATTTCCAATTTACAACGTAAAGTTGCGTGGCAACCACGTTGCTTTACGCAATGAATTTTCAATTAACCAATTTTCAAACATTGAAAATTTGAACATTTGGTCATTCATTGAAAATTAGGATTTGCCTGCCCGCCAATAACCAAAGTGATTAGGCGATAAAGGCAAAAAGTTTATATTAAGATTTTTTCATCTATCACAGTCACTAATCATTATTGGCTTTGGTAGGCGGGAAAATTGAAAATTTTCTACTCTCATTTTCTCATCAATGCTGTGACTTGGATACTCGCCCGCTGCAAAGCGTCGCTGATTGAAGCCCGGCCGTCGGTCACCAATTCTATCATCTCGGCAAAAATTCCTTCAATGGCTAAATTATCAATTTCCCACCACGAAGAGGCGTATAGGGCTTGCTGGGCAAAAATACCCAGATCAGCGTCAGCTTTTTGCTCGTCGATCAGATCGCGCCTGGCCGCCGGTTTCTGGGTTGTCGCCAGATACTCACGGCTATTTTCTTGCGAAGCCAGCCAAGAGATAAATTGCCAAGCCCCGCCTTGATTAACTGAACTTTTACTGACGGCCGGCGCCCAATAGTTAGCGAAAGTGATTTTGTTGCCGCTTAAAGAAATTTGCGGCAAAGCCGCCACGCTAAAATTCAGGTGCGGCGAGCGTACGCGGACCAGCGGCACATTATAGGCGTAGTTGAACATCATGGCCGCCCGTCCCTCAACAAACGCATCAATGGAATAATGCTGCAGCGAATTCCAAGTATAGACTTTAAGCGAGGGGTTGGCAAAATTGGTGTAAAAAATCAGGGCCTGCTGGCCGGGGTTAAAGCTTCCTCCGACGGAAGAAACCGACTGGTCAAAAGAAGCGGCCGAGCGATCATCACTCACCATTGGCGCGCCGCTCTGAAGCATCAGCGCCATTAAAATATCCGTTGAACGATTAATATTTTTGGCTGTGCCGATGGCCGCGCCAGCTTGCAAAATATTGTTTTGAGCGTCCCGCTTAGCCAGTTTTTCCACGGCCAAATTAAATTCCGCCCAGGTCTTGGGTGCGCCGGTCAAACCCGCTGAATTAAATAAGTCTTTATTGTAGAAAAGGGCCAAGGAATCAACAGACAAAGGCAAAGCGTAAATTTTGCTTTCATCAATGAAATCCTGGCCAGCCACATCCACAAAAACTTCATTAAACCTGGCCGGTAAGATTAGTTCGTTCGGCGCGGACGCCAATTTATCTTTATGTTTGGGCAGCCAGGTGTTATGAATTGAAAAAATATCCGGCCCGCGGCCCGCGGCTAACGCATCTATAAGCTCTTGCTCATAAGAAGCGACATTCTTCTTATAATAATTGATGGTGACATGAGGATAAAGCTGCTGATATTTAAGAATCAAAGGCTGAAAAACGGTTGAGTCGTCAAAAACACTCCAAAATTCCAACGATATCGGCGTTGGCGTCTCCGGCCGGAAAGGATTAATAATAATTACGGCCGCGGCAATAATGATAATCAGCCCGACAACGGCAAAAATGATTATTTTTGTTTTGTCCATGATAATAAATTTAAAATGCAAAAATTAAAATGAAAAATGACAATGTAAAATGCTAAAATGACAACTTGTTGTCATCCTGAGCGCAGCGAAGGATCTTTAGATCTTTCAGTCGCCACGCTCCTTCAGGATGACGCTACGCGTCAATTTTACCCGCCTGCCAAAGCCGATAATGATTGGCCGACAGGATATCGTAAAATACTTAAAAGCATAGGTCAGTATGATTCCAAGCAAGTAGCTTTGGTTATCGGCGGGCACGGCATTTTTATTTTTACATTTTACATTTCCTATGGTTTAATAAAAATTAAACCATAATGGTATTCTCCCGCCTCAAAAACTTTATTAAAAACAAAACTTTCTTCCTGCGCCAAGGCTCTGGCTTCATCAAATGAAAGCCGCCAGCCGTCTTGCGGACCAATGGTAATCAAATCCTTTCGCCAGTCCACTAAAACAAAAACACCACCTGTTTTTAAAACTCTTTTGGCTTCTTTAATTATGGCTGATTTCTTTTGAGATTGGAATAAAACATTGTGGAGCAAGACTAAATCAACAAAGCCGTCGGAAAGCTTGGAGCCATTCGGCGCTTCCAGGTCGCCCCGCGCGGTTTCAATGTTGACCACGCCTTCCAGCTGGGCGCGAGAACGCACCGCTTCCAGGGCTTCGCTTAAAACATCTATCGCCCAAACCCGGCCTTCTTGACCAATTGCTTTGGCTATTGGCAAGGTGAAATAACCGTGGCCGCAACCAAAATCCGCCACCTTCATGCCCGGTTTGACATTAAGCTGAGCGATAACTTTTTCGGGATTGATGAAACCGCCTGTACCTGTTTCCATAATAAAATTTATTTTTCTACAAACCTATGGCGAGGATTTTGATTTCAAAACGCTCAAGCCGACAAGCAGGCATGGTGTCCCGACTTTATGGAGGGACGAGCGAGGAGGCTTGGCGAGTAAAATTTTCCTCGCTGGGGAAAATTTTATGTTTTTGAAATCAAAGTCCGAGCCTATATGCATGTCACCGACGCCACCTTATCCCCATCATCCAATTTCATAATTCGCACCCCTTGCGTGGCGCGGCCCAAAAGAGAAATAGACCCCAGCGCCGTTCGGATTACCTGGCCGTGTTGGGAAATAGCGATAACGTCTTCTTCGTCTTCCGCTAAAATTTTGGCCGCCACGATTTGGCCGGTTTTGGGCGTTACCTGCGCCGCTTTGATGCCCGAACCGCCGCGCCGCTGGACTTTAAATTGCTTTAAATCAGTCTTTTTGCCATAACCATTTTCCGTAACGACCAATAATTCTTGCCTTTCCAGTTTTGAATCTTGCTTGTCAGCCAAAGCTTTGGCGTCGGCGGGACTTTTGCCCGCCCCGCTTCGCTTGGCGAGGCCGGGGACTTTTGACTTTTGACTTTTGACTATATCCATGCCCACCACCGCGTCTCCCTTTTTCAAGCGCAGCCCGCGCGTTCCGCCGGCCGAGCGGCCCATGGGGCGCGCGTCTTTTTCCTTAAAGCGCACACTCTGGCCTTTAGCCGTGACTAAAATTATTTCGTCCTTCCCCGAAGAAGACTTCACCCAGCGCAACAAATCACCCTTGTCCAAGCCAATGGCAATTAAGCCCGAGCGGCGGACGTTAGAAAAATCCTCAATCGCCGTTTTCTTGATTATACCATTTTGGGTGGCCATGACCAGGAAATTTTCCTCATCATTGGCCAAAGCGCCATTAGCCGCGCTTGGCGCGGTTTTAGTCCCGTTCTTCTTTTTATTTTTTAAATTTTCTTTCAGCGCCACCAGCGCGCTCACCTCTTCTTTCGGCCCAAGCTCTAAAAAATTAACTAAGGCTTGCCCGCGCGCCACCCGGCTGGCTTCGGGAATTTCATAAGACTTCGTCCGAAAAACGCGGCCGGTATTGGTAAAAAACAACAGATTATCATGGGTATTGACGCTGGCTAAATATTTGACCAAGTCTTCCTCGCGCGTGGTAATGCCGGAAATCCCCTTGCCGCCGCGGTGTTGAGCTTTATAATTTTTAGGATTCATGCGCTTGATATAACCGCCTTCAGTCATCGTGATGATGCAATCTTCTTCCGGAATTAAATCCTCTTCTTTAAACTCCCCCACCGGCGAAGCGAAAACCTTGGTGCGCCGTTCGTCGCCGAATTTCTCTTTTAAATAAACCAATTCCGTTTTAATGACGCCCAAAATTTTCTTGGGCGATTTTAACAATTCTTCCAATTCCGCGATTAGCCGCTTTTTCTCTTTCAATTCGTCTTCAATCTTTTTCCGTTCCAGCCCCGCCAAAGTTTGCAGCTTCATTTCCAAAATCGCGGTAGACTGCGCTTCGCTCAATTTAAATTTTTTACATAAGGCCGCGTGCGCCTCTTCTTTGTCAGCGGATTTTTTTATGACAGAAATAATCGCGTCGATATGATCCAACGCTTTTTTCAAGCCTTCCAGAATATGCGTCCGCTCTTTCGCTCGATCCAAATCAAACTTCGTCCGCCGCGTCACAACGTTATAGCGGTGCTCAACATACTGCTCTAAAAAAGCTTTCAACGGCAAAACTTGAGGCTGTAAACCGTCCACCAGCGCGAGCATATTCAAATGAAAAGTCTTCTGTAAATCCGTTAATTTATACAGCCGGTTGAGCGTCTTTTGGGGATAAGCCTCGCTTTTCAAGTCAATGACAACGCGGACGCCGTCTTTGTCGGACTCGTCGCGAATATCTTTAATACCGTCAATTTTTTTATCTTTAACCAAATCGGCGATGGTTTCCAGCAACGTCGCCTTGTTAACCTGATACGGAATCTCTGAAATTATAATCTGCTTGGCGCTCTTTTTGTCTTCCACAATTTCGGCAATAGCACGATTAACAACCGCGCCCTTGCCGGTGGAATAAGCTTGCGCAATCGCCTGACGGTCATAAATCGCTCCGCCCGTGGGGAAATCCGGCCCCTTGATGAATTTCATTAAATCCTCGCTCGTGGACTTGGGTTTTTCTATCAGATACGTGATGCCGTCCACTAATTCTGTTAAGTTATGCGGCGGAATGGAAGTGGCCATGCCCACGGCAATGCCCAACGACCCATTCAATAAAAGTTGCGGAAGTTTGGCCGGCAAAACCATGGGCTCTTGCCGCGTGCCATCATAGTTATCGGTCCACTTAACCGTATCCTTATCAATATCCTGCATCATCTCTTCGGCCAGCGCGGTCAGGCGGCACTCCGTATAACGATGAGCCGCCGCCGCGTCACCATCCAGGCTGCCAAAATTTCCTTGGCCCTGAATCATCGGATAGCGCATGGAAAAATCCTGCGCCAAGCGAACCATAGTATCATAAACCGCGATATCGCCGTGCGGATGATATTTACCCAATACTTCCCCTACCACCGTGGCGGATTTGCGAAGTTTGGCGCCAGAACGCAGTCCCATGTCCCACATCGCGTATAAAATCCGGCGGTGCACCGGCTTGAGCCCATCGCGCACATCCGGCAGCGCACGGCCCACGATGACCGACATCGCGTAGTCTAAATAACAGGTCTGCATTTCCTGAACTATTTCTTGAGGTTTGACATTACCTGTATCCATATACCACTGATTCACGCGGATCCCCTACACGGATTCACGCGGATAATTTTTAATAAATTAAAAGCTCTGATATCTAAATATATACTATAATCTGCGCTATGTTTTTGTCCGCGTCAATCCGTGATTAAAAATCAGCGAGAATCCGCGGTTTATTGTTCTATCGGTAATCTTTCTGTCGCCGACGGTTCCACTTCGCTCGCCTGCGGCGTCACGCTCGGGCTACTATTCAGTTCCTCCTTGGCCGTATCAATCACATTGCCGATACCCGCACTCAAGCTTTGCCAAAGGCCCGGCACCTTTTTTTTTATTTCATTCAAACTCTCAAATGCCTTATCATTTTCTTTGTTGGTTTTTGGCGATTGGGCCAATAGGATTGCC
>JAHKAK010000044.1 GCA_018826025.1 Patescibacteria group bacterium | reverse complement strand
GCCAAATTCCTTGCCGACTTCCTCCAAGGTATGCGTTACTCCATCATCCAAGCCAAAACGCATTTTCAGAATTTTTTGCTCTCGCGGCGCCAAATCAACTAAAATATTATCCATTTGTTCTTTCAGCAAGCGCCGCGCGGCCGAATGATGCGGCAGGATAGTTTTTTCATCTTCAATGAATTCGCCCAGGGTTGAATCTTCTTCGTCTCCGCCCACCGGCGCTTCCAAGGAAACCGTCTCCTGCGAAATTTTCATAATTTGGCGAACTTTCTCCACCTCAATGCCCATTTCCATGGCTGCCTCTTCGGGCAATGGTTCCCGGCCTAAATCCTGCAAGAGCCGGCGCTTGACCTGCGTGTATTTAGAAATTGTTTCCACCATATGCACGGGAATGCGAATGGTGCGGCTTTGGTCTGCCAAGGCGCGTGTGATGGCCTGGCGAATCCACCAAGTGGCATACGTTGAGAATTTATAACCGCGACGCCAATCGTATTTTTCCACGGCTTTAAATAAACCGATATTCCCCTCTTGGATTAAATCCAGCAATGTTAAATTAGGGCTGCGGCCAACATAGCGTTTGGCAATAGAAACCACCAGCCGCAAATTAGCGCTGGTTAATCGTTGTTTGGCCGCTTCATTTCCTTTTTCAACAAGCTTAGCCAGTTCAACTTCTTCTTCGCCTTTAAGCAAGGCCACCCGGCCAATTTCCCGTAAATACATTTGCACCGAATCCAACACCGTATGATCCAACCCGCGCAGAATTTCTTTATCCTTTAAAGGTTTAATCTCCACTGGCGGCGGTGTTTCTATCAGATGGCCAGACTCTACGACTTTAATGTTAACCGCCTCTAATTTTCGGTAAAGCTCTTCCAGCCCCTCAATATCCAGTTCAATGTTAGGAAAAAAATGGAGGATTTCCGCTTCCGTGATAAACCCCCGTTGTTTGCCGCGGCTAATTAAATCATTGACCAATTGCTCCGAAAACAGCGGCTTGGGAGCGCGTTTAGATTTTCTGATTTTACGAATTTTGCGGGCTGATTTCTTTCGGGCTTTTTTTGCCAAAGCTAAGCTCAGCTTTGCCCGTTTCTTTAACGGCTTTTTCCCTTTCTGGCTTTTTTTATTTTTCTTTTTTGCCATGCCAGGTAGTAGAAATTCGGCTATATTTTTAAATCCACTGGACTTAACCAACACTGCCAAATTCTATGATTTTATTAATTTATGCCAGTTAATAATAAATTGGCCTACCAGCCAAATTTTCACTACCTGGCATGCGTTTAAATATTTATTTTAGTTAACTCCGCGGACAGCTGGTTGAATTTTTTTAAAAGTTTATTCAGTTTATTTTTATCTTTAACTTCTTGAGCGTCTTTGATATCAAAGTTTAAAGAAAGCAAGTCTTTTTTAAATCGTAGAATTTTTAGCTCCGGAACGCAAGTTTTAATTTCTTTAATAATATCTTTTTCGTCCCGCTCGTGCTGTTCCAGCTGAAAAGAAATATAATCTATTCTGGTTTTTAATTCCGGCTTTAATGATTGGCGCAGCTTATTTAACGCTTTTTCATCTTTTTTCTTTCCTATCATTTTTTTGAGTTCCTGAAAAATTTGCGCCAATTCCTTATCGCAAAAATTAACTTCGCTCGCTATTTCTTTAGAAAAGTAGTGCGGATGGCTCAAACAGAGCCCTAAAAATCTCTCCTCCAGCCATTCCAAGCGCGATTTAGCTGTCATGGTTTCCGGCAACGCGCCGCCTGGCTCATCGTTGCGCTCTGGCGCCTCCTCCAGCTTAATTTTTTTCATATCCGCCGTTAAATCTTTTTCATTAACTCGCAGGCGGCGCGCCAATTCGCCCAGCCATTCGCCTTGCTCGGTCTGGCTGGCCAGTGATTTTATCGCGGTTAATAAGATTTTTCTAATTTCCCTTTTACCCTCGGCAGATTTGACATCGTGTTTGGCAAAGGCATAAACAAAATAAAAATCCATGATCCCCTGCGCTTGATCAATTACTTTCCGCCACTCAGCCGAATCTTTTTTAATAATATCAGCCGGGTCTTTTTCCTCCATTATAATCACCTTAACGTCAAAATCGCGCCGCAAGGCCAGATCAATGCTCCGCCGCGTGGCTATGTTTCCCGCTTCATCCGAATCAAAAGCCATAAATAAATTTTTAGTGTAGCGGCCAATGATGTTTAAATGGCCGGCGGTTAAAGCCGTGCCGGAAGACGCCACCACATTAAAAACGCCGGCCTGATGCGACATTATCAAGTCCATATAGCCCTCAACAATAACACACTGATTTTTTATACGAATCTCATTTTTCGCTTTATGTAATCCGTACAGAACACTGCTTTTATCATACAGCGGAGTTTGAGGCGAATTTAGATATTTAGCCATTTCATCCTTTTTAGCCGCTTCACCAAAAATCCGGCCGCCAAAAGCGATAATTTGTCCTTGCGAATCAAAAATCGGAAAAATTATCCGGCTGCGAAAACGGTCATAATAATGCGATAACGCCCCCTCGCTTCGCTCGCCCCCTCTTAATTTAAGACCAGAGCTAAGCTCAGCTTTGGGGGTTTTGGGGGAGTTATAATCCGTCTCACGTTTGATTATTAATCCCGCCTGTTCATTTTCCTCATCCTTATACCCTCGCGATTTTAAAAATTCATACAGCGCCCGCCAATTATCGTGCGCCCAGCCCAATCGCCATTCTTTAATAATTCCCGCTTTTAAGCCGCGTTCAGTTAAATAGTGATAAGCTTTCTGGCCAGCCGCGGTTTTATGCAACTGCGTTTCAAAAAACTTGGCGGCTAATTCGCAAATCTCATACAACCGTTTTTTTTGGGACTGAATTTGCGGGTCTTGCTTTTTTAAGACTACGCCCGCTCGGCGCGCCAGTAAGCGCAGGGCATCGCCAAATTCCACGCCTTCAATTTTCATCACGAAACCAAAGATATCGCCGCCCAAACCGCATCCAAAGCAATGCCAAATTTGGCGCTCGGGCGAAACCATAAAAGACGCCGATTTTTCGGCGTGAAAAGGGCACCTGGCCTTATAGCTCCGGCCGGCCTTAGCCAACTTGATATAATCTCCCAGCACTTCTAAAACATCAAGTTTCTGTTTAATCTGGTCAATAACGCCGTCGGGCATTTAGACATACAAACATAAAAACATACAAACATAAAAAACAAAAGAATGTTTAAATGTTTAAATGTTTAAATGTTATTTGACTACGATCTCCCCTGTCATACTCGGATGAGACGAACAATGATATTCATAATCCCCCGCTGTGTCAAAAGTTTTACTCCAGGCCTTGCCCGGCGCGATTTCCCCGCTGCCCCAGCTCTCGCCGGTGACGGTGTGTGTTTTTGAGTCTTCATTAAACCAAGTGACTTTTATGCCGGTTTTTACCGCGTTCAAATTCGGAATAAATCCATTGTCGCGGATAAAAATATTAAGCTGTTTTTCCGGATCCGGCGTTTTTTCGCTAAAAAAGCTGGTTAATTTTGACCAATCAATGTTTCGCAGATATTGCGCGTCTATTTTTTGCCAATAGCTTTTAGCTAAATCCAAGGCCTTAAAACTTGTGTAAGTTTGCAGCGTCCAGGCGGCAACGATTAGTACAATTATTAAAAATAGTATCTTTTTCATAGCCGATTTCCTTCAGTTGTCATTCTGAACGAAGTGAAGAATCTTTCATTTTTAGATTCTTCGTCGCAATGCTCCTCAGAATGACCCCGGCATAAAAATTTATCACTTCCGCCCCACGATTACCACCACTCCGATAAAAATCAGCAATAACGGCCAATAGCTAATCATCCGAGAGTGCATCCAGTAGGGCATAAAATTATTAGCCAAAAATACCACGCCCAAAATAACCAACACCCAGCCAAAAAGCCCGCCGTGGCGCTTGTCTTTGTTGGCAGGCGGCGCCGGAACTTCGGGCTTATCTTTTTTGAATTCTTCACGCAAATCATTCGCTTTGGCTTTAATCTCATTGGCGAATTCCTTAACCCGCTGCTCGTTGATAACCGCTGTCTCGCCGGCTTTTTTAGGCATAATGAGCCATAAAATAAGATAGATTAATAGGCCCGAACCGCCCAGCGCCACGATTAAAATAAAAAGCAGACGGATAATAGTTGAGTCCACCTCAAAGTATTCGGCCAGGCCGCCGCAGACCCCGGCTAAAATTTTATCGCCTTGAGAACGATGCAATGTTTTATTGTGCATATATTTATTTTTTACGTTTCTTATCACCCAAATTATAAACCCTAACAGCCGATTTTACAAGTTTGCTCCGTGTCATAAAAACCATAGGAAAGCTGGTTTATGATACAGGGTAAACTTGGCTGCCTTATAAAAGTCTTTTTTTACGCCTAATTACTATCCGGCGCAATCGGATAACATGTCAGCCGGAAAACCGTATTCGGCCAAACTGCAAGGAATTGACCCGTTGCCGTCAAAAAGCAGTTGCCATTGCCCGTCAATTTTAGCGGCTAAAAATATCCCGCCCGGCGCGCCCGTTTCAAAAATCACGTTGCCGCGGACATAATTATCGTCTTCTTTGTCCACACTAATGCTTAGCGTCGCAGCGTATTTAGGATACTTAGCGATAAACAATTCTTTGATGGCGTCGGCGGCCGATTGCGTAGGGATAATCAAGCCCGTGCAACGCCAGTTAATCTCAACGGTTTTATCTTCCGCCACAACACAAGCCGGGCTGCAACCCGCCTTATCCGCCTTTAAAGTGAACCACCAGGTTTTAGAGTTAGGATTATAAAAAGATTCTTCTTGTACCTGGCCGCTTTTGGCGCAATCGCTATTTTGGGCAATCACTAAAGCTTCACTCTCACTTAAAGTTGTTTCGCTTGAATTATTGTTTGTCGGCTCGCTCATTGGCGCGACTGCCCGCTGAACGTACATCAAATAAATCGCCACGGCGGCGATAATAATAATTGCAGTTGTAAAAAATACTTTCGTTTTCATATTTTTTAAAAATCGTATAAATTTAATCCGATATCTTCATTATATTTCCGGCCAATTTCCCCGTCAATTTTTTCTATGACACCCTCAAAAGTGCCGCTAATAACCGCGCTGGTTAAATGGCCGCCAAAAGCTTGGCACGCCTCATCACTGATAGTGGCGTGCAGATGCAAATAAATCTCGCCATTCATTCGCGAGATATTGCCCAAAACCGAAGTTAATTCAAAATCACCCAAAAATTCTTTAGGCGAGTATTCCTTGGTCTTAGTCTTAAAAAGTCCCAGCGTTATTTTATCCGCCGCACCCAAGCCCGATATCACCCCTAATTTTATATCATTTTCACGGCAAAAATCTTTCAACGCCTTAACGAGCTCTTCGCCCTTAGCCACTCTGACAATATATTTATTTCCGAATTGTTTGTGGGTCATAATTTTTACTTTTAAAGATTGCGCCTCCTCTTCGCTGGGTTTTATTTTGGCTAAGCTCAGCTTTGGGTTTAATACCCTTTATTTCTTCCAGTCAGCAATAAGAATTTTGGACCGGCCGTATTTTTTAACCACCACTTTTTGTCTTTCTTTCCACTTAAGCTCGCGCATTACGGCAATAGGAATGCTAATATGGTAGCTCCCGCCGGAGCGCTGGATATTACGGATATTTTCTTTTGTTGTTTTTCTTCTTGGCATAAAACTATTATATCAGAATCATATGATAAATCATACGATTTATCATATGATTCTATAAAGTGCCTTTTGGTTAAAATCCGAACTTTTTTTGAGCAAAATCCAGAGGATTTTGCAGATTGAACCCCGCCTAGCGTTTTCGCCCGCCTCCGCTCCACTTCGGCGAGCAAAACAGAAAAATTTTCTCTATATTTTTTTAATCGCTTTTAATCTCATAATTAAAATTATCTCGCATTTTTTACAAAATCTTTAATTCTATTCTTTGCAAGCACAACATATTTTTTCTCTTTCTCAATTCCTATCCAATTTCTATCAAGAGCTTTCGCAACAACGGCAGTTGTTCCGCTGCCCATAAACGGATTAAAAATTAAATCGCCTTTATTGCTCGCGGAAAGCAAAACTTGTTGAATTAGTTTTAATGGTTTTTGCGTTGGGTGTGCTTTAATTCCTTTTTTATCCTTTAACCTCTCCTTGTCTTTACAAAGACCAAAAACCCAATCTGTGTCTTTCATTTGCTTGCCACTATTCATCTTCTTTATTATTTTAACCGCTTGTCGTCTTTTTTCTTTAGCAGATAGTTTTTATTCGTTGATACTTTTTTACCGCTTTTTAACTCAAGATCTTTTCGTGCCTTGCCAGCAACAGATCCGCCCTCACGCGCAGCTATTTTATTTTCAATAAATCCGCGAGTATCTTTATTTTTTGCAATTTCCGTTGTTGACGCCTCGCCAAGCATGGTAAAAATTAACTCTAAATCATTCATATGATCACGCAAATTTTCTCTTTTTAACCCTTTGAATTTTTGATACTGACTAGGTGTCATCCCAAAAGTTGCTTTGGAAATTTCAGCAGTCAAAATTGCGTATTCTTGCCCTTCTTTTACATTGCGTTTTTTCCATTCACCTGTTAGTGTCTCGCGAACTTCAATGCCACGCATTCTTTTTTCTATCCATGCGTCAGAATATCCCTTGGCCTTATAGATCGCTCTGGTTCTCTTGGTGGCTAATTCGGGATCTTCAATTTCCTGTATTCTTTCATAGCCGACCCGAGCTAACCAACGCTTAAACGGTTCTGCTTTGGGAGATGGAATAGATTGGATTATGCGAAAAATACCTTCCGTGTTAGCGCTGGTTATTTTCCTTTTTTTGCCATCTTTAGCCACCATTTCAACTGGGGGACAATTTGTCCCCCAGTAGGCATTTAGTTCTCTATCTCTCTTTCTCATCTTTTTAATATAATCCCTAACATCTACGGTATCGGTAAGCACCTCAATTACATCTGCAACCGAAAACCACCATTCATTTTTATAAATAGTTTTACGGATTTCCTTTTTTTGAAAAATTGCAATTTTTGTAGTCGTAACTTCTTTGTTCATAAGATTAAATTTTTATTTTTTCTAACTTTAATGTATTTTTTGTCATATATTTATTTTATTAAATCCTCAATTAAAACGCCCAACGCTTTGGCGATTTTGGACATTGTTTGAACATTTGGATCAGATATCCCGGATATACAAGCATCGCCGGATTTTATTTCTTCCAGTCAACAATAAGAATTTTGGACTGACCGTGTTTTTTAACCACCACCTTTTGCCTTTCTTTCCACTTGAG
>JAHKAK010000004.1 GCA_018826025.1 Patescibacteria group bacterium | reverse complement strand
CAGCTTGGACAAGGTTGCCAAGCAATACGCGGATTATTTGGAAGAGAGAAAAGTACGCGACGCGGAAATTAATCGTTTGAAAAGATGGGTTGAGCAAATCGCTCAAAAAGTAGGGGTTGAATTAGTGGACTAAAAGAAAGATATATGAATATAAAGAAATGCGATATTTGCAAAAAAGTTATGAAGGATAGAGAGGGAATAAAAATTTATCCGCAAAGCGAAATTTTTGTGTCGTTTGAAATATGTGATAAATGTGGCGTGCCGGTGATGCGGTTTTTGAAAAACAAGAAATTGATAAAAGATAAAAAATGATTTTATAGAAAGCATGAAATTTTTACACCCCGCCCAGCGCGGTTTTTAATTTCTGTATTTAAAAAATTATGACACCGATAGAAGCAGAAGAAATAATAAATAAGTATTGGAAATCGTATAAAGACATAGGGCCATATTCTATCGTACAACCGATAAGCGATCTTCCTTGCTCCCCAGGAAAAATTAGATACGCTCATCTTGTGTATGGAGAAGAATTAATCAAGCGAGGGCTTATACCGTGGGGGATTAGTCGCAAGCTGAGCTCATCTTATCAAGAGATTCATTCTAGATTCGTAGATGACCCTGAATCAATAAATGACCAGCATAAAAAATATGTAGAAAATTTAGAGAAAGGCGTTCTTGATGAGAGTTATCAGATTCTCATTTTAGAAAGAAGCAAAGAATATCTTACCTGGGAAATAGAATATAATAATTTTTTAGCTGATTGTCAGGGGAATTATAATTTAAGTGGAAAAGAATAAACTAATTTAGTTGCTTTGTATAAAATAAGATATTTAGAGTGAGAAATAGTTTTATATTTGTGTTGATATTTAATATTATGTCGGATAAAAAATTACGAGAAAGAAGGGCGGGATTCTTGTTTATAGAAAAATATAATAAATTAAAAAATAGGAATTTTATTTTGGAAAGCGAGGAGCAAAAAAATGATAGAGGAAGAGATCCTGTGCCCGATTTAGTTTTTTACGACGGAGAAAACATCTTAAATGTTGAAGAAGTTAGCTTATGGGATATGGCGGATATATTTGCTGAAAAAGCGAAAATAAATGGAATTGGCAAGGGGTCTATCCGCACTAATCATGCATATTATTACGATCTAATCACGCAGGACATATTAAATAAAAATTATAAGTGTGATATTTTGCTTATTAATGGTTATAAGAACAGATTAATGTGGAATTGCGAATTAAAAGGATTTGATATTTTTTCTAATAATAATTTGGATTTGCAAGGTCATTTTAGGAAATTTTTTAAAGAAGTTTGGGTACTTGATGGAAATCAGAGCATAAGGAGTATATTCGAAGCGGTCCATTTTTAATTGACACAATTTTTCGCCGATGCTATATTGTGGATAATAGTAGACAAAGGGTGAGCTTTGGCAATCCCGAGGTCGGCTACTAGATAGTAATTTTAAATTACAGGATTATTTTTTATTGTCATCCCGAGATTCAGAACCTAGATTCCCGCTTTCGCGGGAATGACAAAGGGAGTGGGAATGACAGATCTTGTGATTTAAGGTAAAAAATTAAAAACACAGCAAGAAAGATATGGCTAAATATCAGGACCAGGAGTTCGTGGAGTATGTCATCAAAAGTTTGGTTGACCACCCGGATGAGGTGGCAACCGATCGGAAGATTGACGAGATGGGAGTATTGCTGACTCTCAAAGTCAATCCGCAGGACATGGGTCAGGTTATTGGCCGCCAAGGCGGCACTGCTCGCTCCATTCGGACTCTCTTGAGGGTTATCGGCGCCAAAAATAACGCGCGCATCAACTTCAAGATTGAAGAGCCGGAAGGCGGCCGAGTTATGCGTGAGCGCACCGACGAAGCGCCAGCGAAGAACGTTGACCAAATGGTTGACGATCTGAAATTCTAAGCGCCAATTTTGTTCGCAGTTACACAAAAATCGTGCTATTCTAAAAGTAGCGCGGTTTTTGTTTTATTTATGAAATTTGATATTATTACAATTTTTCCCCAAATCTTTGACTCGTATTTTGACGAGAGTATTTTGGCGCGGGCGCGAAAGAAAAAACTGATAAAAATTATGGCGCATGATTTAAGGAAGTGGGCAAGTGATAAACATAAAAAAGTTGACGATTCGCCGTATGGGGGCGGGCCGGGGATGGTGATGAAGGTGAATGTAATATATAAGGCGGTGGAGGTAATATCTAAATGTCATCCCGGGCTTGACCCGGGATCCAGGGTTCTGGATTCCCGCTTTCGCGGGAATGACAATGGAGGGGTGTCGACAAAAAAGAAAAAGTGGAAAAGACACGTAATATTGTTCAGCGCTAAGGGGAAAACTTTTACGCAGGTGGACGCGTGGAGGTTGGCTAAATATGACCAGCTGATTCTAATTTGCGGCCGCTACGAAGGGGTGGATGAGCGGGTGGCCCAGCATATCGCGGACGAAGAACTCTCTGTGGGTAATTTTGTACTGACGGGCGGCGAAATTCCTGCTATGATAGTAGTAGATGCAGTGAGCCGGCTTGTACCGGGGGTTTTGGGCAAAAAAGAAAGTTTGGCGGAAGAGAGTTTTGGAGTCCGCCCTTTAGGGCGAGACAGGTCTCCGGCTAAAGCCGGGACTCCATATTTGGAGTATCCGCAATATACCCGGCCCGAGAAATTTAAAGATTGGAAAGTGCCGGAGGTTCTATTATCGGGAGATCATAAGAAAATAGAAGAATGGCGTAAAAAAATGTCAAACAATAATAATTAGTCATTGCGAGGCCGCAGGCCGAAGCAATCCCGTGGACGGCGGCAATATAACGGGATTCCTCGCTTCGCCCGGAATGACATTCACGCGACTATGCTCTACATCGCCGCGGATCATGGCGGGTATCCGCTTAAAGAAGAACTAAAACATTTTTTAATTGAAGGGGGCTACGAAGTAGCTGATTTGGGCGCGGAAGAGCTGGACTTGGCGGATGACTATCCTGATTATGCTTTTAAACTGGCCGAACAGGTGGTGCAAGATGAAGAGGCTGGCGGGATTTTAATTTGTGGCACGGGTCAGGGAATGTGTATGGCAGCTAATAAGGTAGCGGGAATTCGCGCGGTTTTGGTGCATAACGATTTTACTGCGAAAGACGCAGCTGACCACTTAAACGCCAATGTAATATGCTTGGGCGGACGGGTGACGAACGCGGAAATGGCTAAAAAATTCGTAAAGATTTGGTTAGACACGGAATTTTCCGAAGACGAACGGCACGTGAGGCGGTTGAGGAAGATAGAGGAGATGGAAGAAAGTTAAAAATGTAAATTTCAAAATGCAAAATTTTGGTATCGGAAATTTGTTTTACAAATTTCCGATGATTTTAAATTTTTAACTGTCATTTTTCATTTTGATTTTTACATTTTACATTTATGGAGATCATTCCCGCTATTATTGCCAAGGACTTCAAGGAGCTGGAGGTAAAAATTAAGCTTGTTGAGTCGCATGTGAAGACCGTTCAACTGGATGTGATGGACGGCATTTTTGTTGCTAACAAGACTTGGCCAGATGTTATCGGAGGACAGTCCTCCGTAAAAGATTTGGAAAATCTAAAAACTGGTTTAGCCCTTGAGGCGCATTTGATGGTGGATAGCCCGCATCGCGTGCTCAACGAATGGCTAAGCAGCAAAGTTAAACGTGTGATTTTGCATTGGGAAGCGCTGGAAAAAATTCACAACCATGAGCTTTTGTCTTATAAAACGCAAATTGGCGCAGGTTGGCCCGTAAGTAACCTAGCGGAAGAGAGTCATAAGCGCGGCAAAGAGCTTGGCGTGGCGCTGAATTTAGAAACGCCGATTTCGGTACTGGATAATTTTATAAATGAGATAGATTTGGTGCTTTTGATGAGCGTCAAGCCTGGCGCCAGCGGACAAAGTCTTGATGAAAGAGTGATTCTTAAAATTATCGCGTTGCGGCAGCGCTATCCGAATGTTAAAATAGAAGTGGATGGCGGCGTGAACGCCGATAATATCATTAAGCTCGTTGAAGCCGGCGCGGATTTTTTAGTTATGGGTTCGGCGGTTTTTGATGAAGACGATATTGGTGGCGCAATAGAGCGATTACGAAAGAAAACAACTACAGAAAACAGATAAGTGCGGATATACAGATTAAATTTATTACCAATTACGAATATTACACTAATTACGAATGAAGAGTATAACTCACCCCGACCCTCTCTTTCATAAAAGAGAGGGAGCCCCTCCTCTTTTTTAAAGAGGAGGTTAGCAGAGCTAAGCTCAGCTTTGGAGGAGTTAAATTCATTCGTAATTGGCAGTATCAAGTATATCTTTAAATAATCTGTAATCCGTAGAGAAATCATGTACAATATTCTAGAAACAAAAGAAATAGAAGTTTTAAAAGAGAAAGAGCCACGGCGATTTGAATATAAATTGGAAGGCGGGGCGTATTTAGATTTGCGAGGATTGGAACTGGCGCCAGTTGAAGAATTGGATGTGGAGAAAGTAAATCGGCTGGCTAAAATTATTCGAGGTTTGGCGTTCGCGGCGGTGGAGGGAATAAAATCGGGACACCCGGGCGGTTCATCTTCTAAGACAGAACAATTTTTGGCAATGTTGTTTTCCGGCGTTTTGGCGTTTGACGCGTTAAATCCCAATCATCCCGGCCGCGACCGCGTTGTTTGGTCAGCCGGTCATTGCACACCGCTGCACCACGCCATCTTAGCGTTAATTTATGAGGCTCTGGCTAAAAGCGGCGCTAAATTAGAAAAAGAAATTTTGGGTTTTGATTTGCCGGTTTGTCTTGATAGATTTCGGCGTTGCGACGGACCTAGCGGGCACGTTGAATCAAAATATCCCTTAGCTGATGCTTCCACCGGCTCTTCCGGCCATGGCTTATCTTCGGCTTTGGCTTTGGCCATGCTGCAAAAAAGCAACGGCTTGGACGGTAAAGTTTTCGTGCTCTCTGGCGACGCGGAAAGCGAAGAGGGTATTAGCTACGAAGCGCGAAATTCAGTGATTTCCATGGGCGGGGACAATATTATCGTTAGTCTGGATTGGAACGGTTTTGGCATTGACGGCCCAATAACCGAAGTTATCGCGACGCCTTATTTAAATCACTGGCTCGGCCTTGGCTGGAACGTTATTGAAGTTGACGGGCATAATGTTTTGGAGGTGGCTACAGCGTATAAAAAAGCTCGCGAAGGCTTTGGCAATAGCCGGCCGACGGCAGTAGTTTGCCATACAATAAAAGGTAAGGATTACGGTGAGCTGGAAAATACGGCTGATTCTCATGGTAAGGCCGCGCCACACGCCGAGTATGTTGATATAATGAAAAAACTAGGCTTTGAGATTCCGGGCGTTGAAGGTGAAGTTGGCAAAGACGTTGCCGTGATTTTGGAAAAATTAACCCGTGACGATGTCGTTTATATTTTGGAACGGCTGGAAGCGGATAAAAAATTGATAAAGTCGGAAAAAGAATTGGCGGCCAAAATGAAAACTGCTTTAGCCGGCCGGCCAATGGTTGATTATCGTTATATCAAACGGCCGGAAGTTTTGCCGCCGGAATTAATTTTCAAGGAAGGAGAGAACGCGCCTATCAGAAAAGCCACGGAAGCATTTTTTAAGTTGCTGATGGGGCAAAGCGCGTTTTTCTATATCGGCTCGGATGATTTAGCTAAGTCCACGTTAATTAGCGCGGCGGAAAATGTTTACGGAATCGTTAACGCCAAAAATCCGCTAGGCCGGGGTTTTCGTTTTGGCATTGCCGAGCCCAATATGGCGATGATGTCTTGCTCGCTCACGCAGGATATTTTGCCGGGCGGCTTTAAAGCAATGAGCGTCTTCTCAACTTATGGCGTTTTCACTTCTATGATGGGCAACGCGGTACGCATGGCAGTGATTAATAACGCGGTTAATCCTAAGATGAACGGATTTTTTATCATGTTGGCGGCCCATGATGGTCCGGAAACCGGCGAGGACGGGCCAACGCACCAGGGACTTTTTTGGATGGCGTTGTTTGATGCGTATCCCGGCATTAAAGTCTATAAGCCCATGGACGCCAATGAAGCCGTGGAAATGCTTTTTTATGCGATAGCCAAAGGCGAACCGGTGGCGCTTTCTGTGATGCGGCCCAGCACTCCGGTATTCAAACGTGGCCCTTCGACAAGCTCAGGGTATAGCTGGGAAGTTCCGGCGGCCAGAGAAGCAACGAATGGCGCGTATGTTTTTAAGCCTTTTGCTGATAATGGCAAGCAAAAGAAAGTGTTGGCGATTTGTGGCGGCCAGTCCTTGGCTAACGCTTTGACTATTCTGCCGGATTTAGAAAAAGATTTGGATGTGAAAATCGTGGCGGTGACCTCACCGGAGCTCTTTGTGGATTTGCGGCGCGTTGATCCCGCCAAGGCCAATGAAATCTTTTCCGACGAGGACCGGCAAAATGTCATCACTATTCATAATGGCTGGTCGGGATTTTTGGATCCGTTTATTTTGCCGGCTGATTATGAACAGCGCACCATTGAAATTGATAAATTTCTTAAATCCGGCCCGTCGGCTGATGTTTATAAACTGGCTAATTTTGACGCGGCGGGAATCTTGGAACAGATACGGAAGGCTTTGTAAAAAATATAATAATTTGTCATTCTGAGGCGTAGCCGAAGAATCCAGGGAGCTCGTTGCGCGGATCGCTACGCTCCCGCGAGATCCTTCGCTTTGCTCAGGATGACAACATCAAACAATGTTTGATGTTGTCACTTTCGGCTCAGCCACGCGCGATATATTCGTTCAAAGCAAAGAGTTTAAGCTTATTGATAGTCCGGAATTTTTAACGGGCAAGGCTTTGGCCGTGGCCGCGGGCGGGAAAATTTATGTTGAGGAACTGGTTTTTGCTACGGGCGGCGGGGGAACAAATTGTGCCGTGACTTTCGCGCGGCAAGGATTAAAAGTTGCTTATGTCGGATTAATCGGTAATGACTCAGGGGGATTGGAAGTTTTTCGGGAATTGAACGATATAGGAGTAAATTGTAATTTTATAAAAACCACTGCCAAAATCCAAACGCCTTATTCCATTGTTTTATCCGCGCCAAATAAAGACCGGAGCATTTTAGTTTATGAGGGCGCTTCGCATTTTCTATCCTTGGCGGATATTCCTTTTGAGGCGATAAAACACGCCAGATGGTTTTACTTATCGGGGCTGGCGGGTGAGTCGGCTAAAACTTTTGAGCCGATAATAAATTTTGCCGCGACTAATAAAATAAAAATAGCGATTAACCCGGGCCATGACCAGCTAACAAAGGATCTGGATATTTTGAGAGGCCTGCTTAATAAAATTGATGTTTTGCTGGTAAATCAAGAAGAAGCCAGTTTAATAACCGATGTTGATTTTAAAAATGAAGGGGAGCTGTTTAAGAGGTTTGATGAATTGGTTTCTGGTATTGCCGTGATGAGCAAGGGAAAAGAAGGAGTGGCGGTATCTGACGGCCGGAAGATTTACCGCGCCGGCATTCCCGAATCCGGCTATGTTGATCGCACCGGCTCGGGCGATGCTTTTGGCTCGGGTTTTGTGGCAATGATAATTCACGGTGGCCAAATTCCCGAAGCCATACAGCTGGGCACGGCTAACGCCACCGCCACCATCCAACATCTTGGCGCCAAGAAGGGTTTGCTAAAAAAAGAAGATTGGGGAGAATGGGAAAAAGTGCAGGTGGAGATAGAGAAATTATAAAACTAAATTTGTCATTCTGAGGGCGTAGCCAAAGCTGAGCTTAGCTCTGCCGAAGAATCTCTCGCGCATGCGAGATCCTTCACGGAGTTTACCCCGTCAAAGAAACGAAGTTTCTTTTTTCGGGGTTCAGGATGACAGGAACAATGACATCAATTCAAAAAATCGCGCTTTTGTTGCGCGCGCCGGAAGAAACCCTGGCGGAAATTTTCAGTAAGATGGAAAAATTAACCGGTAAAACTGGTGTGGCTGATAAAATTTTTCAAGAAAACCAAGCAATGATAAAGCAAAAATTGGGGGAGCTTGGAATACCGGAAGACAAAGCTGACGCCTCGCTGGTGGAGGCGGAAATTTTAAAAAAGGCCCGGGCGGCGGACGAAGCTTTTTTTGAGTTTTTGGGCCGGCCGGATTTTTCCTCTCAAGCCGGTTGCCAGGCCTTGGTTGATTTGGCATGGCAAATTAAAAATGGTCCGGCTAAAGGATTTTTCAT
>JAHKAK010000043.1 GCA_018826025.1 Patescibacteria group bacterium | reverse complement strand
TTTAGGTATCCCGCTTCGCGGGATGGATTTATAAATTTTGAATTTTACATTGTCATTTTCCATTTTGATATTTACATTTTTAATTTGAGCGTAAGCGAATATGGCTAATTTAATCAGTCCTAAATGTAAGTTGTGCCGGCGAACCGGTGAAAAACTCTTTTTGAAAGGAGAGCGTTGTTTTTTGCCTAAGTGTGCCATGGTTAAGCGCCCGTATCCGCCGGGCCGGGCCAAAAAAAATGTTCGCCGCGGCGGTTTTTCGGAATTTGGCCGGCAATTGACTCAGAAGCAAAAAATTAAAAAAGTTTATGGCGTTTTTGAAAGACAGCTGAAAAAATATTTTATTGAAGCTCGAGCCAAAAAGGGTGATGCGCGTGAAAATTTGATGCGCCGATTTGAGACGCGGTTGGATAATGTTATTTTTCGATTAGGTTGGGCTAAATCCCGCGCAGCTGCCAGACAATTAGTTAATCATGGCCATGTTTTAATTAACAATAAACGAGTTTCCATTCCTTCTTATCAAGTTAAAAAAGGGGAAACGATTACTTTAACCGAGAGAACAAAGAAGTCAAAATTAATAGAAAATTTATTGATTTCTTTGAAAAAATATCAGGCGCCGACTTGGTTAGGGCAGGAGCCAGACGAACTTAAAGCTAGAGTTTTGGGAGTGCCGGCTGGCGAAGATCTGGGTGATATTAGCGCGATTGGTTTGATTGTTGAGTATTATTCAAGGTAAAAAATAGAAGCAAAAAAACGCAACTAAAATACACGCAAAAATAAACGCCAATAGCGTAAACTTGCGTTTATGCCTTGCGTAAAGTAGCTTCTATAAAAAAATGATAAATCTTCCGCAAAAGATTAAAATAGTCAAAAATGAGGGCAACAGAACTATTTTTGAAATTGAGGATTTATACCCGGGTTACGGCGTGACGCTTGGCAATGCCTTGCGCCGCGTTTTGTTGTCTTCTTTGTCGGGAGCGGCGATTGTGGGTGTTAAAATTATCGGTGTGCACCATGAATTTTCAACTATCCCGCATGTGGTGGAAGATGTGATAGAGGTAATTTTAAATTTGCGCCAGGTTCGTTTTAAAAAACACGTTGATGAACCGGTAAAATTGCACTTGTCGGTGAAGGGCGAGAAAGAAGTTAAGGCGAGCGACATAAAAATTACTTCGGATATTGAAATTATTAACAAGGATGTTTTAATCGCCACTTTAACCGATAAGAAAGCGGAGTTGGAAATGGAAATTGAGGTGGGTTCGGGCTTAGGTTTTGTGCCGGTGGAATCAAGAAAAAAGGATAAGCTGGAAATTGGCATGATTGCCATTGACGCGCTTTTTTCGCCCATCAGAAAAGTAAATTTTGAAGTGGAAAATATGCGCGTGGGCGACCGAACGGATTTTAACCGACTACGTTTTGACATTGAAACTGACGGCAGCATTACGGCCGAGGAAGCATTGACCAGGGGTAGCCAAATTTTGGTAGAGCAGTTCAAGGCCATAACCGGTGAAGGTCAGAGTGAAGAGGTGGAAGAACAATCAGAAATGGTTGAAGAATCCGGGGACGAGAGCGAAGAAACAACTAAAATTAAAGTGGAAGATTTGAAATTATCCACCAGAACCGTCACTTCCTTGGCCGAAGGCGGCATTAAAACCGTCGGTGGTTTGGTTAAAAAGACAGAAGGGTCTCTAAGGGAATTAGACGGCATGGGCGACAAAGGAATTGCGGAAATTAAAAAGGCGCTGAAGAAATTAAAGTTAACTTTAAAAGAGAACTAATATGCGGAAGTTTGGCAGAACAATTGATCAGCGGCGGGCGTTTTTTAGGTCTTTGGCGGCTAATTTAGTACTGAAAGAAAAAATAAAAACGACCGAAGCTAGGGCTAAAGAAATTCGCTCATTGGTGGAACGTTTGATTACCTATGGCAAGAAAAATGATTTAGCGGCCAAGCGGCGGCTATCCGGAATTTTGCCGGCTGCCGCGGCCAAGAAAATTTACAATGAAATTGCGCCGCGCTTTGAAAAGAGACAAGGAGGTTATACTCGGATAACAAGACTTGGACAAAGAATGACGGACGGAGCAAAAATGGTACTTATAGAAATACTCAAATAGCTCACGGATCAACGAATAACGCGAAGCTACAAATATGCGAATAAATTCGTGAATTCGCAGATTCGCATGGATTAGTAGATCCGTAAGATTTATGGAAAAGAAGGAATACACAGTTGACGCTAAAGGAAAGATTTTGGGACGTTTGGCCGTTGAAGCGGCAGTTTTGCTGCGTGGGAAAAATGACCCTAATTTTTTGCCGCGACTAACGCCTCAAAATATTGTAAAGGTTATTAATACTGATTTGATAAAAGTTACCGGCAAAAAAATGAAACAAAAAATGTATCGGCACCACACAGGTTATCCGGGCGGCCTGAAAGAAGTGAGTTTAGAAAAACTTTTTGCCAAAGATTCTCGGGAAGTGTTTAAAAAAGCGGTTTATGGCATGTTGCCTAAGAATCGGACGCGCGATAAAATTATAAAAAATTTGAAACTTACTAAGTAATAATTGCGAATAATACGAATTGAAAACGAATAACGCGAATAGAATAATTTATTAGTCTTATTCGCCAGCCATTAGCGTTGTTCGTTAACACTATGGTTAAAGAAACAAAATCAAAAAAACTGGTAATTAAAAAACCAGCTAAGCCCAAAAAAGAGGCGGCTTTGACGACCGTTAAGAAAGAGATTCCCAAGGCTGAAGTTAAAGAAAAAACCAAAGAGAGCATGGCTAGCAACAACGCTGGCGAACGGGAAATAGTGGAGGCTGATTTTGAACCAAAAAATAAAAAGAATAAGCGCTACTATGAAGCGGTTGGCCGGCGTAAAACCGCGGTTGCCCGGGTTCGGCTTTTCACTATTAAGCCCTTTGAGGGAGATGAAGGTAAAATTACGGTGAATGATAAGTCCTACCAGCAATATTTTTCAACAATGGAATTGCGCCAGATTGCCGAAGCGTCTTTGCGGCGGCTGAAATCCTTGAATCGTTTTGAGATAGTGGCGCGCGTTAAAGGCGGTGGCATCCGCGCCCAAGCCGAGGCCTTGCGCCATGGCATCGCGCGGGTCCTTGTTGATTTTAACGCGGATTTTCGCAAAAAACTTAAAAAAGTCGGTTATTTAAAACGCGACCCGCGCGCCAAAGAAAGGAAGAAATTTGGTTTGCGAAAAGCCAGGCGGGCGCCTCAATGGGCGAAGAGATAAAGAAGTTTGTCGTTGTGAGCCACGCCGTGGTGGGGCGTGGCAATTCCGCGGAGAGCACGATGTCAAAATAATAAATACAAAATCCCGTTTCGCGTTAGGCGAGCGGGATTTTTGATTGGCTAAAATGTTAAATGTTATAGGTATTTACGCTATCGCTTATATACCTATAACATTCTTCGCCTCTTCTCCGTACAAGACTACGGACGGACAAGGTAAGGCTACGGTGTAATAAGGTCATTTTCCTCAACGGCTCAACGGGTTGAGCCGTTGAGCCGTTGAGGTGTTTTGGGGTTGGATTTTGCGGGTTCAGGCATAACCTCACCTTAATCCTCTCCCTGCCTTGCCGGCAGGCAGGGTTTAAAAGAAGAGGGAGGAATTTTTCCCGAAAAGGGGCGTGTTCGCAAAACCCAGTGGGCCAGGTCTTTACGAAAGGAGGGAAATGAATCTAAAAAAAATTAATTTTAAAATCCCGTTTCGTGTTAAGCGAGCGGGATTTTTGATTGGCTAAAATGTTATAGGTATTTACGCTATCGCTTATATACCCACAACATTTTAATTTATGGGATTTGAGCTGTTTTTAGATCATAATTAGAGAAAGTGCAATATGCATGTGCACATTACCTACGGCCATTGACATAAAAAGCGTAACCGTGCTATCTTAGTTTAATGGTTTTGAGGCGTGATAATATCGGAAAATCGGATTGGTTCTTAACAACAAGAGAAGGAGGGGATGAGAGATGGAGAAGATTCAATCAATAGGTATTGGAAGAGATTGCATTACAATGATGTTTGGGGACGGCGAAAATGAGGAGCTCAAAAGATGTCCTTTCTCCGTATGCGGTCTTTATCATTCAACGGATTTGGCAGTTTGCCCTACGACCGGCAAGCCTATCGCCGAGGAATTGAAGCGCCTCGCCGAGGAAGTGACGCACCGGAGAAAAGCGGCCATAAATAAAGAGTTAGCTGAAGCAGCAAGAAAGGCGTATGAGAAAGAACGCTTACCTGAATGGAGGGAAAAGTTGCCGAGGAGGCTATCTATTTTAGCCTTGGTCATCATGGTTATCAGTTTTCTTTTTATTCCTTTTATTCCTTTGAAGAATTTAAACAACTCCACAGTTGGTATCGGAGCAATTGTTTTTTTTATAATCTTCCTTTGGTTTTTTTGGGAAGATCGGCGTCAGAGACGGATAAAAAAGAAAGCCAACGAGATTTATGATGGCATACTCATCGGCAAGGGGGTAAAGAAGGAGACAGGAAGAAACATCACCTCACCCTAACCCTTTCCTCAGATGAGGAGAGAAGTGATAGAAAAGTCCTGGATTCCCGCTGGAGTTTACCCCGCACTTGATGCGGGGCGGAAATGACAGAGGCGGGGCGGGAATAACAACAAGAAACAAAACCGTTCGGTTCCAAAATGGATCCGGCGGTTTTTTATTTGTGCGCATTCCCTATGTGCCAAAAATATGCTATCGCTAAAAAGTGGTACGCATTTTGCCTTACAATAAGGAGCGAGGAAAATATTTTATAAATCCAACTTTATCCGAAAAAGTTCGTTTTGTGTTAAGTAGTAAAAGTAGGAAGACGCTTGGTCAAAATGGATTTGAGGATTGGGCGCGGAAACAAAGTCTATGGTGTTGCGCTGGTCGCGACCGTCAAGTTCCGTGATCTTTATCTGGTCGCCAACGACAAAGGCAAGATGCTCGTTGTCCGGATAAAAAATGGCTTGGGAAATTGATTGGGAAAAGCGGGTGATTAATTCTTTGTCACCCGCTTTTTTGTAGGGCTGGATCAAGACATCTTCCAGATACAGGATCCAAAGTTCACTGGCGGTGCGGATTAATATTTTTTTATTATCGCCGGAGAATTTAGCGTCTTTGACTTGTCCGTAAATTAATTCAAAAATACCTGAATTATTATTCAGTAAGTAGAGATTATTTTGGTTATTCAAGGCAAGGAAACGATTATTGGACGAGGCAAATAATGTATAAGCATTTTGAGATAGAGGTTCGCGGGAGAGCTGTTCTTTAATGAAGCCGCTCCAGTCGCGGCGGTATAAAATATAGCTGGCGGAATCAAGGTAAAAAATATCCGAGCCGCGATTTAACCAGCCGGCCGAGGAACTGGCGAGATCTTGGGTTTGCTGATAAAGAAGTCGGTCTTGGGGGGAAGTTAAAAAATCCGAAATGGTAGAAGTAGCATTTTCAGAAACTTTTTCCGGGGCGATATTTTTAGGGAATAAAATAATATTGCGCGCTTCGGTTACCAATTGCGGTTTTATCTCCAGATTTTTTTGCCAAGTGGAAAATCCGTCTTTGGCCACGGTCACGGTATAAGATTTTGGCGCCAGGCGGGAAATCAAGCGCGGGGTGTTTTTTCTGTTTTTACCGTTAATTAAAATATTAGCGTTGGTGGGCAAAGATTTTAAATAAAAGCCGCCCGTTTGCACGAGGGATTTGGTTTGCCAATCAAAAGAATAACCCCGAGCGTAGAGAATCGTGGGCGGAGTGGCTAAAATAAAAATTAAGAAAAAGCTGTAAAAAACTACACGGCGTGTTGTGCGCGTCATATTGGTTTAAGTATAGCGCAAAAAATAGGAAGGGCAATATCTGTCCAGGTTCAGACACATAGTATCCACTTAGGCTTGTAAGGTTATTGTGTCTTTTGTCGGCAGCCGACCTTGCTGCCATTTAATAAAATATTCATTGGGTGTCAGATAATTAAGAGCTTCATGCGGCCTAATCTTATT
>JAHKAK010000042.1 GCA_018826025.1 Patescibacteria group bacterium | reverse complement strand
TTCTGCTGAAAATTTTAACTCCGCCGTTCGAATCCGCACCCTGCATACCAAATTTTAATGCACTACGCGCATCAAAATTTGGTAGGCGGAGAGGGAGGGATTCGAACCCTCGGGCCCCTTTTGAGGGCAAACGGTTTTCGAGACCGTCCCGTTATGACCACTTCGGTACCTCTCCGTATTAATAAAGCTCTGCCCCGTTAGAAATTCGCTGTAAAATACGGCTCATCGCGGTAAGAGCCATAAGTAAAATCGTTCTCTTTTTCGGATGACCGTATAATACGATTAAACTTTCTATCGGGGTTTCACCCGAAACAATCGTGAATTAATTTTACCAAGAAAATAGATTTTACTCAAATTAAAAATCCACTGTAGGCGGATTTTAAATAACCGGGTGGACCATACCGGGCTCGAACCGGTCACCTCATCCGTGCCACGGATGCGCTCTACCAAATGAGCTAATGGCCCTTCACTTAATTTTCTCCTCCTCTTAATTTAAGAGGAGGCAAGGAGGAGTTATAATTTTATACAGATCTTTAATCATAACTCACCCTGTTCTCCCTTAACTTAAGAGAGGGAACTAAAAAATATTTTTCTAATTTTACTCCTTTATTCTATAAAATTTTTTTCATTCGGTCAAATGAAAAAAGTTCCACACGAAACTTTTTTTAAAAAACATTTCGCGTTTTGCATGGAACGAAATGTTTAAAAAATAAAAATCCCGCTATCTGGTGGTAACGGGAGTGATGGCAGTTTTTCTGCCGAGGAACTATGCGGCGCATTGGAGTGTGCCGGAGGCTACGCCTTTGTTGTCGTTTGACGTAGATACGTTTTTACGGCCGAGGCTATCTCGTGGATCGCTGGTCGGAGGAGTCGCGCTTTTACTATGTGGCGGATGTTGCCACCAGTCTTTGGCGTAGAGATAGGCTATGAATCCGACGAGGATAGTCAAAGGGACCATGACAAGACTTTCATATCGCCATTCATAGGCGAAATTTCCGATTGTTGTCAGCCCAGCCCATTTTAAAAGCAGAGAAACTCCGTTTGTGAAAATGGGCAGAAGGAGATAACCGAGAAGCCACCAGAATACTTTGTAGGCTTTTTCGAAAGCTTCGCGGTAGCCTATCTTAACCATTTTGTGGCGGTCTTTACTTATCCAATAGAGCACGAAAAGAGACAAGCAGGCCGCCGGTAGAAGAAGTACGGCAAAAACCGAAGCGTTTAAAGACGGAAAGTTTTCATCCCAGCCAGCGAGGAAGGTATAGGGGTACATTAATACATTGCCTGCCACACCGTAGAGAATAATAAAAACGATTATGCCGATTCCGTTCCCAATTTTGTCGAAAAAATGCCGCATCTTTTCTTGCATCTCGCCCTCCTTTTGTTAAGAACTTTTCACCGCCTTATGACGGCAAAATTGCTTTTAAGCAATATATATGTATAGCACGGGAGCGTGGCGCATGTCAAGGTTGCGGGGTAAATATAATAAAAAATAGCGCCGGAGCGCTTAGATTTTAAATCCACCCTAACCCTCCTTTAAAAAGGAGGGAAAGATAAATTACAATGTGGTGTTCCCGCCAAGCCTACTACGTCAAGGCTTCGTAAGGCCAAAAATTAATAAGCTAAACCTAGGAATAATTGGCTTGCTATTCCGAAGCTTTAGCGAAGGATAGTGTCCCCGCCAGGAGTCGAACCTGGATTTAAAGTTTAGGAAACTTCTGTCCTATCCATTGAACGACGGGGACCGATATTTATTACTTAATAATGCTTGTGTGAATTATCGTGTATGTTAATATTTTATTTTAACAAATCGTCAAGCTCGCAAGAGAGCAGGGCTGACTTGTTGAGTACGATTTCTTTTTTCGGATCCAAATTGTTGGCTGTTATTCGAATAACCTTGGTGATAATATTGTCGCCGAGCATTATCCGATTGGTTTTTTTGAAGTATTTTTCGTTTTTCTGATAAAAAAGCGCGGCATACTGCTTGAGTTTATTATGTGGAGTCGGTTTTGAGCTCCACCCATCACTGGTAAATTCAATTTTATCCTCCAGCTTTTTTTCGGCTTCAATCGGCAAATCTCCATCGCGGAAAACAATCCAGTAATCGCTTATTATGTATCGTACGCGGACAAACTTGTCATCCTCGGTGTTGTAGGTATAAGTGAACGAAAAGTTATCGGTCTCAAAATGCTCGTGAACCCGAATGTTTGCCAAGGTCGTAATAGTATTTATTTTATATTCATCCAGAAGCCGCAAATAACTTGCCCGCCAATTTTTGAGCCAATTCTCAATGAAGATCCGATTCACAAATAGGGGCAAAAGGTCCTGTTTGAGATTGGCATCACTTACTTTATTCATCTGAATCGTAAGTTTGTCAAAAAGCGCGCGAGGATCTTTTACATCAATCCCTTTGGCTATGAGGTAATCAAAATCCGGCACTACTTTTTTGTTCATATACCAGAGGAGGTCATAAATATCGCGCCCTTTTTCTTCATAAACGGCTTCTCCCGCGCCACGAGTCCCGCGCAGGAAAATGGCGGCAAGTTTGCTCGCCATAAGGGCGGCCATGTTGTAGGCAATAATAACAAAAGAAAATTGGTCGCGGTTTATCGGCCGGCGTTCTGTGGTTGTCCTTGGAGCGACAAAGTGGTTAAGATCAATTTTTACATGTATCTGCTTTGAGGGATGCCCAAAGCTTAATTCTTCGCCGACATGGAATTTCAAAAGCAGTCCTCTGCCGGTGGTTATTTTTACGGTGAGAAAATCTGCTCCGGCGTTGTGGGTATTTATGAAGTAGTCTTCAATCTCCTTTTTCAGTTCCTCCAAAAATTTTTCCGTTATTGCGTGAGGAATTTCAAAGTCCAGATCAACCGACATCCGATCTAGCCCGTGCATGATGCGAAGCGCGGAGCCGCCGTACATAATCCAGGTGTTGTATTCCGGGTGATGATAAATGAAATTGAGAACATAAAACTGTAGTGCCTCTTTAAGCTTATTCCGACGCGTTTCCGCGTCAATCTCGCCAAAAGCGGCGAGCTCATCGAGCTCTCTTTTAAGGATTGTTATAATCTGTTCACTCATGGGAGTATTTTTTGATCATTGTGTAAAATTTTGTTAGTTCTTCTTTGCCCATTTCGTCAATATCTATGCGTAATTCTTCAACTAATGTCCTAATCTTTTCTAATGGAATGCCGCGAAACTGGCGGGTCCTAAAATACAGCAAATCAAATAACGCTTTTGAAGGGGAAGCTATGAAAAAATCAAACTTTCCTTTTGCCAGAGAGAAATCCGAAAAAAGTTCTTTTTTGATTGACTGATATGCGAAGTTACCGGCCTTTGTCTGGTAGTTTCTTGTAACTTTAGGCGTGATCGAGGTGACGGAATGAATTGCTTCTGTGGTGAGATTGTAATACTGAAGAGCGGCCCACGAACTTACATACGATGGCGTACGGATGATGTTGGCGAGATAGAACGAATATGAAATATCTGCTCTGTTCTTTTCAAAAAAATCAGCAGACACATACAAGCTTCTTTTAAGCTGTAAAATTTCTTTGTACTTCAAAAAGCGGCTAATGTAAGTGTTAACCGTGGAGTCTTTAAGCCCCAACTGTTTACCGAGCTGATGAACAGTATTTTTGTCGAAGTGAGGCAGGGATTTTAGCTGTTCTAGAAGATTTTTTTTGCTTTTCATAACTATGACGATAGTGTATCATATGTGAAATGACATGTCAATAGTAGTTTCCCCCTTGGTCGAATCGGAACTAAACAGAAAATTATCAATAAAATACAAAAATCTCGGCAAAAGACCGAGATTCCTGTGATGGCATCCAATCAGCCCAATTTGGTTATATTAAGTGCTGTTTGGGGGTGACCAGAGGGAATCGAACCCTCATTTGCAGAGCCACAATCTGCAGTCCTAGCCGTTGAACGATGGCCACCATAATTATTTGCATAGGCGCTTTCGTATGAATTTGCGCCATTCGCATGGTTTATTTTAACATTTTTTTATTAAAAATCAAATCAAATAAAAAAGCCAGCTTAATGTTGCCGTAAGCTGGCTGAGATGACATCGGGTTAGTTTTTATTAGCCGGGATCAGGACGCGTTACGCGCTTTTTTCAAGTAGACGGCGTAAATCATCCAAAAGACAATTTTTCTCGGTCAGTTCAGCTCTAACAGAATTGAGCGTGTTAGCGAGCTTAATCTTGCTTGGTTTAACTTTTTTTAATTGTCCTTCCGCCGCATAGAGTCGTGATTCCAGTCCTCGGATTCGCTCGGTCACGACATGGTCGTAATCAGCATTTCCGCCGAGGAGTTTTCCGTCTTTCGGATTCTTGGGACAGATCCCAAAAGGGTCAAGGCCGGTTGGGCCGCCTGAACGGGCGGGACCTGCCCAGCAACCGCAACCATGTTGGCAATCAGAAGTTCTGTCGCGATCAGCGTAGGCGTGGCTGCCATACTCTTTGTGTCCGTGTCCGTTTGGCATAATGAGCTCCTCCTTTTGTTTGGGTTTGTTTTTGGTAAGAACGCGCTTTGTGTGATTTATTAGAATAACAGAGTCTCTTTTAAAAAGCAAATTTTTTTCTGGTAAAATAAGGATTTTTATTGTATTATGATTTTATAATTGGCAATATAATATGCCCTCGTAGCTTAACGGATAAAGTAACGGTCTTCGAAACCGTTGATGTAGGTTCGATTCCTACCGAGGGCACCACGTAGGAAAAGTCAAAGAGTTTTGGTTCGCCTCGCTTCGCTCGGCGACTAATTTGTATTCAATTTTGGGGGTAAAAACGAATTCACGATTTCGCAAAATATGGTTCGAGCCGATGTTTTTCAGAAATGTTGGCAATTCGGAAAGATTATTCTCTCCAATCAATTTCGCGGCTTGATTTAAGGATAAAACGAATTCACGAGCCGGTTCGAGCCAAGATAACCCTTTTATCTCAAAGTCAGTGATTTTTTCGTTTAATGCGACCTTTTGGGAAATAAATTGCTCTTTTTTGGCGGCGTATTCTTCTGTGGATAAAGCGTCTGCTAAATAGACATCGAGCAACTTTTGGAGTTTTGCCTCAACTTGTGCTAATTGTTCTTTCAAAACGATAACTTCGCCTTGTGCGTTCTCTCTCGCTTTATCCTGTTCACTATCCAACGCCGCCAAAACCTTTTCAGTGTCTTGGCTCGACAAAGAAACTTTTTGAAGGAAAGAAGTGATTTGCTCGGTTAGTGCTTCCTCGCGGAGATAATGCTTTTCTTGGCACAATCCTTTTTTCTTGGTGCAGCGATAATAGTTATGTCCTTTTTGTCTCTCGCCAGTAATCGAACAACCGCAGGAGGCACATTTGAGTAAGCCAAGAAAAGCAAAATGGTGTTTACGAACTTCTTGCACTTTTCCGCGCTTACTCATTACTTCTTGGCAAATATCAAAAAGTTTCTTTGAGATTAACGGCTCGTGCTGTCCCTCAAAAATTTCCCCCTTCCACTTCATCAAACCTAGATAGAAAACATTTTGTAGATTTTTCTGAATGTTTGCCATAACAAGCGACTTATTTAGGTTTCCGCGCAAACCATTTTCCTTGCACCAATTTGCGAGAGAGTGAAGCGTATATGCTCCGGTGGCATACATTTCAAACAGTTTCTTTACTTTAGGTGCTTTCTCGCTATCAATATCAATTCCGCGCGTCTTTGGGTTGTTGGTATAGCCAACCGGAGCCCAGCCGGGCCACACGCCGTTGCGTATTTTCTGCCGTAGTCCGCGCTTCACATTCTCTCGCAAATTATCTACAAAATATTTTGATTGACCGAACGATATATTGAGCATAAATAATCCTTGTGGCGTGGGTTCAAACCAAAAAGTGGGAAATTTGAGGGCCTTAATCAAGCCGCGATCTACAAAATGAATAATCTTTCCGCCATCAACAGAATTGCGAGCTAATCTATCGGGGTGCCACGAGATTATCCCGTCTGCTTTTCCGGATTCGAGAATTGCCAACATTTCTGCGAATTTGATTCGCCCGGGTTCTTTTGCGGTTTTGGCCTCGCAAAGCGAGGCGACAATTTCAAGTTTTTCTTTGGCGGCATACTCTTGCAACTCTACGAGTTGCGCTTCAATACTTAAAACCTGTCGGTCATCTTCTTCGGTAGATTTTCTTGCGTAAAGTATATATTTCATATTGTTTTTGGATTAAGGATTAAAAAATTTTCTTCCCCCGAAATGCGAAATCGTGAATTCGTTTTTACCCCCAAAATTGAATACAAATTAGTCGCCGAGCGAAGCGAGGCGAACCAAAACTCTTTGACTTTTCCTACGTGGTGCAGTATTCTTGAATTAGTTCGAACGCATTTTTCAGAAAAAATTCCCCCGCGAAAATTCGGAAAGGCGGCGGAGCCGCACCGCTGAAGACCGCAAAAGAACTCGGAGAAAAACATCGGCTCGAACCATATTTTAATTTTGGGGGAAGAAAATTTTTTAATCCAAAGAGCTAAGAAACTATAAACACCAGAGATGGTGATTTTTTGTTGCCCTTGACAGGAAATATCTAACATGGTAGGATAGCAGGAAATCAAGTCATTGTGGCTTGATGCAGTCAAACAGTACCTTGAAAGGAGGGACGAGCAATGAAACGATTGTTTTGCCTTATCGCACTGGTTGGTCTTCTCGCTGGTTGCGGGGAGCCGAGAAAGGATCAACTCCAGCAACTCGGTCTTCTCGGTCAGCATGACCTTCGCAGGATCGAGCAGACGAGCGGAATCAACGGACACATGGACGGCAGTTTCTTCCTCGGCATCGGTTCGGTGTCGGGAAATCTGGTCTCGGAACGGAAACTCCAGTTCTACTGGGGGAGGACAGCCGAGGAGTTCATCTCCACGACTCTGTCCTATAGCATGTTTCGTTTCGTCGTCGACGAATCGAAAACCGTTCCGACAGTCGAGTTCGTCTTCGACGAGAACTGGCTCAACTCGAAACGTACCGTTTACACCGAGTCGGAGAAATCGAACCTCAACTGGTGGCTCGCCGACGACCAAGTCAGAAACGACATTCTCCGGGTCGCGGTGGTCAGGATTTCGCGGAAGGACCTTGAGAAAGAGGTGTACCTTCCGCGGCAGTAGTTCCTCGGCCAACCACATTACATGAGAGGGCATTTGCGAAAGCGATGCCCTCTTTCTTTTTAATAAATTTTGATAGTAAGTTTTCATAAAAGAATTTGCCGCCAAAGCTTAAATTTGCTAGAATTTCAGTAATTCGCTCCGCGAATTTTGAATTGAATGCCGCCAAAGAAAAACTTGAAATTGTCAGCGGTGCGGCTCCGCCGCCTTTCCGAATTTTCGCGGGGGAATTTTTTCTGAAAAATGCGTTCGAACTAATTCAAGAATACTGCACTGTTTATTCTCTCTCTTAAGATAAGGGAGGAACGAGTCCACTTAAAAAAGCGGGTGAAAATTATGAAGATTAATCTTAAGGAAATTAAGCAAATCGCAAAGAGCCGGTTTATTAACAGTATCTCCTGCCATGATTGGGACCACGTGATGCGGGTTTATCTTTTAGCCGTTGTCCTGGCAAAAAAAGAAAAAGCGGATATGGCGGTTGTTAAAACTGCGGCTTTACTTCACGACATCAAGAGGGCAGAAGAAATGCTGAGTGGCGGTAATTTTTGTCACGCTTTAGAAGGGGCTAAAGAAGCGGAAAAGATTCTTCAGGAGTTGGGGTACGATAAGGATTTTACCTTAGCCGTCAAACACGCCATTGAGGCGCATCGGTATCGCAATAACATCAAGCCTAATTCGCTGGAAGCAAAGATTTTATCTGACGCTGATAAACTAGATGCTTTGGGCGCGATTGGCGTGGGCCGAGGATTTTTATGGTGCGGACGTCATGGTTCGCGTTTACACAATACCGATAAGAAAAGTATTTTGGCCAATAGTCCACATGATAAAAACCATACACTATACACAGAATATATGGTGAAATTACGGTTTTTGAAAAATAAAATGTTTACCGAGTCTGGCCGGAAAATCGCGCAAGAGCGCACGGCTTTTATGACCAAGTTTCTCAAGCGATTAGACAGCGAAGTTAAAGGAAAATTATGAAAATTCCCAGCGAAGTAAAAAATATTTTAACTAAATTGCAAGAAGCGGGTTTTGAAGCGTACGCGGTTGGCGGCTGCGTGCGGGATTTGTTA
>JAHKAK010000041.1 GCA_018826025.1 Patescibacteria group bacterium | reverse complement strand
TTGCTTCTTCATTTTCAGTCGTTTCAGCAATGGCAACCTATCCAACATCGTCTTGCCATCCAAGTGGTCAACTTCGTGACAAATCACCCGGGCCAAGAGGTCTTGGGTTTTTAGTTTTTTTAGCTGCCCATTTTTATCCAAATATTCCACTTCAATTTTTTCCGGCCGCTTAATTTCCAATTGCACGCCTGGGAAACTCAAACAACCTTCAGCCATAACTGTTTCTCCCTTCTTTTTGATAATTTTAGGATTAACTAAAATCAGCAAACCCTGTCCATCATCCACTACCGCCACGCGTTTTGACTCCCCCACTTGGTTAGCAGCCAGCCCCGCGCCGCGCCGAGCGTAAAGCGTTTCCACCATATCATCAATTAATTTTTTTATTTCAGCATTAACCTCGCCAACTAGTTTGGTTTTTTTAGCTAAAGCTTTATCGGGATAAGTTTTGATGTCTAAGATCATAATGCGAATATCATACAAATTAATCTTCTCCTCCCTTTTTAAAGGGAGGTTGGGAGGGATTTAACTCTTCTTCAATCCTCATAACCACACCATCAATATTTTTCAAAACGTCCAGATTAGTGAATCTTAAGACTTTTATGCCTAACTGTTTTAGTCTATCGTCTCTCAATTTATCTTTCTTTTGATATTCTTCCTCGTAGTGCTGCCCTCCGTCAATCTCAATTGCCAACATTGCCCGACAACAATAGAAATCAACAATAAAATTATCAATCGGTTTTTGTCTGTTGAATTGATAACCGCTTAACTGTTTGCACCGAATTTTTCTCCACAGCAGCCTTTCTGCGTCCGTCGTCTCATGCCGCAGTTTACGGCTCGAACTTTTAAGATTTTTCTTATATTTAAAAAGCATTTTAAATCTCCCCTAACCCCTCTTTAAAAAGAGGGGAATTTTTCGTATCATATTTTAAACAACTCTCTCGCATTCCTCGTCGTCGTTTCCGCTACCTCCTCCACGCTTATTCCCCTCAATTCCGCCACCTTTTGCGCTACATATCGTACATAGCTTGGTTCATTTCTTTTACTACGAAATGGCTCCGGGGTCAAATAAGGGCAGTCTGTTTCCAGCACCAATCTTTCCAACGGCATTTCTTTTACTACTCGGTCATAATCCCGCGCAAAAGTAATGATTCCATTAAAACCGAGGTAAAATCCCATAGCTAAATATTGCTGGGCTTGCGACCAGCGTCCGGAAAAACTATGGACAACACCAGTTAACTTATTGTTCGAGCGAAGCGCCGCAGGTGCGAAGTCGAGAACTTCATTTTTAGACTTCTCGACGCGGTTTACCCCGAGCGAAGTCGAGGGGCTCGAAGAATAATTATTGAAATTTTTCAAAATCCCTATCAAATCTTCATGCGCCTCGCGGCAATGCAACATCACGGGCTTGTTTAATTTTTCCGCCAAACCTAATTGTTCCAGCAAGACCTCTTTTTGCAGATTTTTTTCCGCGTTTATCCGCGTATCTGTTCCGCGTTTATCCGCGGCCGTTCGGTAGTAATCCAGCCCAATCTCGCCAATAGCCACCACTTTATCTTCACGCGCCAAATTAAAATAATGTTCCGCGTCAAAAACTTCAGCGGCTGTAGAAAATTTTACTCGCTCGCCCTTAATTTCTTCTTCGTATTCCACGTCCGCCAAATGTCCGGGATGCAATCCCACTGCCGCAAAAACGCCCTCTTTATATTTTTGGGCGTATTCCACCGCGCGGCGCGAAGTATCTTTTTCGGAACCGACATTTATCAGCCAAGTTCCTTCGGCTAAAGAACGCTTTATTACTTCTTCGCCGTCATCCTTATAAGCGCTAAAATTTATATGCGCGTGAGTATCAATTAACATGGGTATTTTTTATTATAACAATTCTTTTACTCTCTGAAAAAAGAAACGGGTCTGTTTAATGAGACCCGTTAACCGGCTAATTCTACTCGGCCACAAAATTATGATTAATAGATTTTCGCATTCCTCCCCAGGCAGCAGCGAAAACAATTGCCGCGTAGATACTAATCAATAAAATCATCGTGGGCTTAAAGAAAAAACGCATTTCTGAAGATAAAATACCAATAATAAGACCAACTGTCAAAACCAAGGCAACGCCCAGAATTACCAGATAAAAAATGCCAACCGCCAAAACTTTAATCCACTTGACTAGTTTTTTCATAAGACGCCTCCTGTCTTTCTATTTAAAGAACCCGTGGAAATAGCCCCTCGCCTTTTACTATTTTCTCCGCTCTGGCACCAGCCAGAATTTTCTCAGTCGTCTGGGGCATAATGGATTGCAAGCTCTCCCCCGCCGCAATAATCACACCCAAAAGTTCGGCTAGAATTTTTTGGGATTTATCTTTGTCGTTCTTCACCAATTCCCAAAGTTTTGTGTCGTCAATATATTTATTCGCCCAATCAATTTTAGCTTTAATCTTTTCTATGGCCTCGGAAAATTTCATCACTTCCATAAAATCATTTATTGTTCGAGCGAAGTCGAGAACTTCTCCACTCGCTTCGGCTTGCTGCCGAAGTTCGGTCGAAGAATAATCGCTAGCTAATTTGAAAACCCGGCTGATCAGATTTCCAAGACCATTAGCCAGCTCCGCGTTATATTTATCCGTCAGTCCCGCCAGCGTTATATCCATATCATCGCCAAAAGTGTTGAGGGAAGCTAAAAGATAGCGCGTGCCGTCTGCGCCAAATTTTACCGTCAGCTCTTGCGGCGCGATAACGTTTCCCAAAGATTTGCTCATCTTCTGCCCATTGCTAGTTAAAAAACTATTAATGAAAACTTGTTTTGACGGCGGCAAATTAACGGCCATTAACATTGCCTGCCACATGGCTGACTGCTGGCGCAAATTATCTTTGCCGGCAACTTGCACGGCTGGCCACCAATCGTAAAAAGCACCAGGATCGCCTACTTTGGCGCTGAGTAAACCCGGCTTGCCCTCCGTAGCCTTGGCGGAGGAGGGCCACCCAAGCGCTGATATATAGTTGATCAACGCGTCAAACCAAACGTAGATTACCTGCGTTTCGTCGCCAGGCACCTCTATGCCCCAGGGCATTTTGGTTTTCAAGCGCGAAATACTAAAATCCTGCAAACCGGCTTTCACAAAACTTTTAATTTCATTGAACCGGTGCGCCGGCACCACAAACTCGGAATTTTTGGCGTATAAATCCAACAGTGGCTGCTGAAACTCGGAAAATTTAAAAAAGTAGTTTTCTTCCTCAATTATTTGCAGCGCCTGCTTGGGATGCAACGGACAGCCACCATCCACCAACTCGGATTCGGTCTTCTCCAATTCACAACCAACGCAATACTTGGCCTGATAGTTTTTTTTGTAAATAAAACCGTTATTTTTCGCTTGACGCCAAAATTCTTGCACCGCCTTGATATGATGCTCATCAGTTGTCCGGATAAAATTGTGCTCGCTTAGATTAAGCGTT
Organism: Patescibacteria group bacterium; assembly: GCA_018826025.1. Taxonomy (GTDB): domain Bacteria; phylum Patescibacteriota; class Minisyncoccia; order Portnoybacterales; family GWB1-42-6; genus UBA8475. The sequence goes on along the minus strand of JAHKAK010000041.1, from coordinate 6,787 downwards.
TGGCTCAATTCCCGCCACTTAGCCGCCTGCTGATCGCAATAAGCCTGCGGCTTAAGCCCCAGTTCCTTAGCCCGTTGGTAAATTTTAAGACCGTGTTCGTCCACGCCCAAATTAAAAAATGTCTCGTTTCTCTGCGATAATCGCTGCCGGCGTACCCAAACATCCGCCCGCACAACTTCCATGGCGTAGCCAATATGCGGCTCGGCGTTAACATACGGCAAAGTGGTTGTTATATATTTTTTACTCATGTTTTTTGACAACAATCACAAACTCCCCTTTTAAATTATTCTTATCGCTATTTAATATATTCAAAATTTCCTCGGCTGTTCCGCGATAAACGCTTTCAAACATTTTGGTCAATTCGCGACAGACGACTAAGTCTCGCGAATCGACACTAATTTCAGCGCGAATAAACGCTAATTTTAAATCCTCCAAGCCGCGCAGAATTCGGTGTGGCGACTCATAAAACACGACCGTATGGCCAGCGCCGACAACTTCATCAAAATATTTCTGTCGTCCCTTTTTATGCGGCGGAAAACCCATAAAAACAAATTTGTCCGTTGGAAAACCGGAAACGCTTAAGGCGGCAATGGCCGCGCAGGGGCCGGGAATAGGAACAATTTTTATAGAGAGTTTATTCCTCGAGCTTGCTCGCCTTGCCAAAGCCTCCGGCGAAACACAGGTCGAGGAATCTAAATTATTAGTTCTCGACTCCGCGCCTACGGCGCCTCGCTCGAACAATAATAATTGTTCTATCAATTTATTCCCCGGGTCCGAAATCCCCGGCGTGCCCGCGTCTGTGACCAGCGCGAGGTTTTTGCCTTCAGCCAATTGCCGCGCGATATATTCAATTTTGGACAGTTTGCTGTGCTGAAAATAACTCATCAAGGGCTTTTTGATTTGATAATGGTTAAGCAATTTTATGGTTTGGCGCGTATCTTCGCAAACTACCAAATCAACGCTCTTTAAAGTTTCTAGCGCCCGCTCCGTTATATCTTTTAAGTTGCCAAGGGGTGTGGCGACAATGTATAATATACCCATGTATTTAGTTTAAAGGAAAAACTTTAAAGTTTCAAATTTTTTATGGTTATTTCTCCTCACTTGCTAATTGGCGCCGCCATCGGCCTAAAAATTAATAATCTATGGGCTGTTTTTATTTTAGCTCTGGTTTCTCACTTTTTAGCCGACAAACTCCCCCACTGGGAATATGGGTCGGAAGACATTAAAGATATGACCAAAAAAGAATTTTTTGTTTTTATTCTCCAAGTGGCCGCGGACAGCCTGCTGGGAATATTGCTTCTTTTTTGGTTGCTCCAAGAACAAAGCTTCTGGCCTTACGCCATCTTCGGGGCTTTTATTTCGGCCCTGCCAGATTTTCCCTTGCTTCTTCTGCGCTTTTTCCCTCGCGCCAAATGGCTTCTCTCATATCAAAAATTTCACAGCGCTAACCATCTAAAACAAAAAAATGCCAGAAAAAAGACATTATCTTTACTAAGCGAATTAGCGGTGATGGCCCTGGCAATATTTTTTATAAGACTTTAATTTTCCCCTTAAGTAAAACCCCCGCCTTAGCGGGGTTTTTACTTTTTTAATTTACCTACCGCTTTGCTTATTTACCTACTTCCCCGCTACTTATTCTCTTCCCGTAAAAAGATATCGCCCAAAAAAACCGAGGCTGTCGCCACAATCGGCACAGCAACCACTACACCTAAAATACCGCCTAAATTACCACCAATAATCATTGAAATAATAATGACCAGTGGATTTAAACCGACGGCCCGTTTCATTACCATTGGGGTAATCAAGTAGTTTTCAAACTGATGAATAACAACAAATAAAGCGATAACCAGTAAAGCCAAGATCGGCGACTGTAAAAAAGCTAAGGCCACTGCTGGCGCCGCTCCCAAAATTGGCCCGATATAAGGAATAATTTCAAAAAGTCCAACTAAAAGCGCTAAGGTTAAAGCAAACTTTACCTTAAGCAAGGATAAACCAATAAAAGATAAAATTCCAACAATGAGCATCAGCAATAATTGCCCTCTCAGCCAACTGCCTAATTTTAGCTGAACTCTTTCGGCTAAATCCAGAACATAAGCTTGGGAATTCTTCGGCGTTACAGAAGAAACAAATTCCTTTATCCCTTTATCTTGAATAACTAGATAAACCGAAATGACTAAAATCATACCCGCCGAAACCAGGCCGCCAAAAATATTAACCACCGCCCCCAAAATATTAGAACCCGCCCAAGAAAGTTGATTATTAATTTGATTTAATACATTTTGCAAACTTCCCGGACCAATTTTTTGTTGCAAATCCGCAAATCCTGTCCCTAATTTATTTAAATATTCTGGTAAATTAGAAGCTAAGGCTCCTAATTGTCCGGATAATGGCGGCACAACAACATAGAGGAATAAAGCAAATAAGCTAAAAACTAAAACATAAATGATAGCCGCACCCAGCGGCCGCCGGATTTTATGCTTAGCCATCCAGTCCACTGGCCCATCAATGGCCGCCGCGATAATTAAGGCGATAAAAATATTCAGTAAAATATCGCGGATTAGATAGACAAAAACAAACCCTAAAATTATCAGGATAAAACGGAAAATTGTGGAAGTGGAGATATCAATTTTTTGCGTCATTATTTCCCTTACAGAACTACGGATTAGTACGGATTTTACGGATACAGAATTTTATCTGTACTTATCCGTATTTATCTGTAATTCCGTACGATTCTATATTTTCAACAATTTCTCAAACTTCTCTTTTTCCTTAAACGGTCCGATTAGCGCCAGATTCAATTTGACCGGCTGGAAAATATCGCGAGAGACGCGCTGCAAGTCCGCCTGGCTGACCGCCTTTATTTTACTGAATAACTGCTGGGGCGTCAAAATCTCTTTGCGCAACAGCTCCTGCAAGCCGATCCAAGAAGCCAATTCATCCGAAGTTTCCAATCCTAGCCGCAGCGAACCCCGCAGCCAATCCTTAGCCTTGGTAATTTCCGAGGCGCTGATTTTTTCTTCGCCAGCTTTTTTATATTCCGCCAAAATTGCCTTAATCGCTTCCTCGGCTTTGTCATTAGCCACACCGGCTTGCGTCACGAAAAAACCCGAGTCTGTGTAAAATTCCGCGGCCGAGCGGACATAATATGCCAGTCCCTTTTTTTCGCGCACGGAAATAAAAAGCCGCGAACTCATCATGCCGCCCAAAATCGCCGCCAGCATTGTTAAAACATAACGGTCTTTATGAAACATATCAAAGGCGCGCACGCCCAAACACAAATGAATTTGGTCTGTGGCTTTATAATAAATTAACGCTTCGGGCTTTTTTTGCAATTCTTTCACAGCCAGCTTCACTTTCCCCTCCCCTCTTTTTAACTTGCCAAAGTATTTCGCAACTTTTTTAATAACACCTTTATCAATTTTGCCGGCCACGCAAACCACCGCGTTTTTGGTTTGATAATGTTCACTGAAATATTTTAAAAATTGCTCACGCGGCATCTTGGCAATGTTCTCTTTAGTGCCAATAACTTTCCAACCAGCCGGCTGGTCGCCGTAAAGCATTTCTTCCCACAAATCGCCGACCAGGCGCGCGGGATTATCTAAACACATATTATATTCTTCCGTGATAACGCCTCGCTCCCGATCAATTTCTTTGGCGTCAAATTTGGAATTAAGCAAAATATCTGACACCCAATCCAAGGCCATATCAAGGTATTCGGGCGCAACTTTGGCATAATAGCCTGTCATCTCCTGGCTCGTGAAAGCATTATATTCCCCGCCGACCCTATCCAAATATTCGCTCAAGGCCAAGGTCGTTGGCCTCTTTTTTGTGCCCTTAAAAAACATGTGCTCCAAAAAATGCGATATGCCGCTAGTCTCTTTAGTTTCATACTTTGAACCCGTGGCAAAAAGCACCAGCACCGTGGTTGACTGGCTCCCCGGCATTGCCACGCTCACCAAGCGCAAACCGTTAGGCAGAATAGTTTTTTTAAACATAAAATTTTCCTCGCCAATTACGAATTTTAGCGAATTACGAATGGACTTAACTCCTCCTAACCTCCTCTTTAGAAAAAGAGGAGGGACTCCCTCTCTTTTTTAAAGAGAGGGTTGGGGGTGAGTTAAATTTTTCGTACATTCGTATATTCGTTATTCATGATTACTCTCATCTTATCACGCCCGCTCTCCTTTTTACAATCCAAGCAAAAAAATAAAACAGCCTGTCAAATTTTGACGGGCTGGACTCAAACGACTAACGCAAAAGTATGATTCGGTTTAAAGTGTAATCCTAAATAAAGGGTATTAAACCCCAGAGCCCCGCCAAGGCTCTGGACTCAAAAAAGGAATATCCCAACCGCCGCAGGGCGGCGGGGTATTAAAAACCCTGTATTTTGTCTTCGCTCGGATGATATGTCCCGTCTTACGGGACGCATCATCCTCGTTAGCCAAAATAAAAAATTTAAGGCGTCTGGTTGGGTTTAGACGCCTTTTTTGCGGGCTGTGCTTTTGCGATATCATAAAGACACTCCTTTCTTCCTTGAGTTTCCGTTTTCGTTTACCGCCAGAATGCCTTCTGCCAAAAGTTCTTTAAATTCCAAAAGGAATTCCACAAATTCCCCGGCGGTGATTATTCCCGCCTGATAACTTTTGGCTTCCCCATTGCATTCTTTCGCCAGCCCTGAGATTTTTTGAGCTACTTTCATTTAGCTCACCCCCCTTCTTGTTTTTTTAAAGGTCAAAGGTTTCATGTTCTTACTATAATTATAACGTACACACCTGTGGATTATTTTAAAAATTTGTTTTTCTCCCTCCTTTGTAAAGGAGGCTCGCCAGGCCATAGCTTTAGCGACGGCTGGGGCGGGGCGGATTTCTCCTCCTCTTAATTTAAGAGGAGGTGGGGAGGAGTTATAATTGGCAGCGAGGGAAAAATGAAAATAAATTTTCATTTTGACCGAGTGAACCAATTATATTGAATAATATAATTTTACATAACTCACCCTCGCCCTCTCTTAACTTAAGAGAGGGAAATTATCGTATTTCGTAGCTATTTTCTCTTAACTCTAATCAACCCCCCATACGGAATTACTTTTATTCCTTTTTTCTCCAGCTCGTCCAAAAATAAATTCATGCCCAAAGAATCGGAAGCAATGTGCGAAGCGACAACAACGTTAAGATGCGCTTCTTCCGCGTTCTTGCGGTGCTCTTCGGATAAATGCATTGCCACAATCGTGCCGATGCCCGCGTTAGCCATTTCCCGATAGATGGTTTTGGCGCCTTCCGTGCCGCCGGTAATTTCAGTTAAGGCGATCTTGCCCGCGCGCCTCTCTTCGGAGCCGGAAAAAATTTTGACCGGTGAGCCGCGCCTGGCCGATTCTTTATATTCTTCAATGTTGGCAATTAATTCTACCAACTCTCCGACATACTCCGGCCTTTTCTTCTCAATTGTCTTTTTCAGATAATCCGCCACTAAATTATCACAGGGAGTATGCGCATTCATTAAATTAATGCCAGCTAGCTTTGCCGCGTCAATGGTTTTATAAGAATTGCTGGCGTGCACCCCGCGGCCAACTTCTGAAATACGCACCTTCATCAGCGATTCGGCAATATTTATCGGCACACCATACATTGCCAAAACTTCTGCCTGCAAATGCATGACTTCATCCAACATGGCCAGTCCTTTGCCCAGCGGATGATGATTGATGACCGTATCCACACCTAAACTTTTAGCCAACATTATATCGCCGGATGAGACATCAATGCCGGCCATAACTTTTTTCACATTTTTACCATTATCATACCAAACGCCCGAATCCAAATAAGGATTAGTTAGGCGCTCTTTGTCAAAGTCAGCCTGTTTTTTTAGCGGTAAGCTGTCGTATTTTTTCTTTTGCCGCGCCAAGTATTTAGCCACCGCCGCCTCTCCTCTTAAGTCGACACGGGTTCCCATTTTTATGGCGAGTTCCAGAATCTGTTGTTGGATCATAATTTTATTATATTCACATCCTTTGTCATTACCGCGAAAGCGGTAATCCAGGATTTCCTCCTCCCTTTCCGTAAAGGGAGGTTGGGAGGGATTTATTTTAAAACCTGGATCCCGGGTCAAGCCCGGGATGACAATACGATAGTTATATCAATTTTTCACTAAAATAATTTTTCAGTTCTGAAATATTAACCCTCTCCTGCTCCATGCTGTCCCTATCCCGCACCGTCACGTCGCCTTTTTCCAAACTGTCAAAATCCACGGTCACGCAATAGGGCGTGCCAATTTCATCCTGCGCGCGGTAGCGCTTGCCAATATTCCCCCGCTCGTCCCAAACACAATTAAAATCTTTTTTAAGCTCCTTGTAAATTTCCCGCGCCTTAGCGACTAAATTATCTTTATTGGCCAGTAGCGGAAAAACAGCAACTTTATACGGCGCAACATTGGGCTTCAATTTCAGCACCACGCGTTTTTCGCCATCCTTCATTGTTTCTTCCTGATACGCGCCAGCCAATAAAGCCAGCATTGTCCGCTCTATGCCAAAAGTTGGCTCAATCACATGCGGCAAAAAGCGCTGTTTGGTCACTTCGTCAAAATATTCCAAATTCTGACCGCTGGCTGCCTGATGCGCGGCCAGATCATAATCCGTGCGATAGGCAATGGCCCAAAGCTCGTCTTGGCCAAAAGGAAACTTATATTCAATATCAATGGTACGCTGGGAATAAAAAGCGCGTTCCGCATCGGGAATTTCGTGGTTAAAGAAGCTTTTACGGTCAAGCCCGATTAAATCCGCAAACCCATACATATATTC
>JAHKAK010000040.1 GCA_018826025.1 Patescibacteria group bacterium | reverse complement strand
TTTTTATTTCTTCCTCCGTCAAACCATAGAGTTTATAAACTTCTGCGTCAATTTTTCTTACAATAATAGCTAATAATATTCTTATTAATGGAACTAATTTCACTAATAATTTTTTTAAAATCCGGTAAATTAGACCGAAAATCACTCAAAGAATAACGTTCATCGTCTTTTGTCTTTGCTTGTATTTTTTTTATACTGATAATAAACGGATCGTTTTCATCTGTAAGCGATTTATCGCAATAAGGAGACGCTCTATAATCGTCTATTATTCTATTAATTTCCTCTTCGGAAAAACCCATATTGTAATAAGCCTTTTTATCACTAATATCAATATGGGCTATAATCCTATTCCTGTTATTTGTTATTTTTTTAAAAACGTCCCTGTAATCTTTCTCTAACTTTTCTATTTTAGCCTTATATTCTTTCGGCGATATATTTTTTAGTTGTCTTAATCCTGTTTTATCACCCTTTGTTGCGCTAATCAATTTAGCCAAATCAAGAATAATAAAATTCATATACGCAGTCTTAATGCTAGGTAAATTTTTTTTAAAAGAGCTCCTGTCGATGACATATTCAAATTCTTTTATATTTTGTCCTATTCTTTCAATAAGCTCGTACACAATAGCGTATAGATTATAGTGATTACTAATAGTTTTCATAAATTATCTTCCTTTTTCAATAATTTTTATCTCTTCCCCCGTTAAACCATATAACTTGTAAACTTCCTCATCTATTTTTTTATCGGTTTTGGCGATTTGCTCCTTAATTTCATGGTGCTCTTTATCGTCTAGCTCTGGGTCTAATTTTTGTAGCTCTTGGTTTAATTCCTGCATCTTATCAACCAATTCTGCTATTTCCAGTTGCTGGTCTTTATTCGCTAAATAAACCGGAAATTTCCGAAAAACCAACACCCCAATATCCACGCCCACGCCTCTTTTTTTACCATTAGCGTTAAACCAATTTTTAGCGAATTCCGAATTTAAAATTCCCAGCAAATATTTCAAATTATAATTTTTATCTTTTTGTATAATAACGGAAAAAGAAAACCCGACATAATATTTATCTTCGTCATAATAAAATTCCGGCGACAAAAACATACCCTTGCATATTAATTTCGGGTTTTCAAAATATTTACTTTCTCGTGGCCGATGCAAACCATAAGGCTTATTTGAAGAGGTAATAAACTTCTTCATTTTATCTAAATGAGCCTTAATGCTTGGATGCAAACCGTCGCTTATTTTTTGTTTTGCTTCTTTGTCGGAATAAATCAAATATTCATCGCTAAAAGATATAAAATATTTATCGATATTGCTAATATCGAGATATTTTTTAATCAGCTTTTTCTCTTCGGTATTCAAATGCATTTTTTCCATCTCTGCCTTAGACAAAACAAAAACTCCTTCGCCCACCTTAAAATCACTGGCAACAACTACTTGTTTGTTGCTAACCTTATCTGTTGATTCTTGCACACCAACTGAAACGTCATAAATATCACCGAGAGAATTGCAATTTTTAAAATTTGCTTCTGTTCCCGTTGTCTCAAAATTTATTTTATTATCCGTTATCAATTCTTGAAAAGGAATCGATTTTCTATTCTTTTCATCTATATAATTGTTGAAATTATTTTTGGAAATGTTAATTAAAATTGTTTTATCTATTTTTTGCGTCGGTCGTTTCTGATAAATATGTATCATGTGCCTTCCGCTCACATCGCCAAAAACTTTTAGATCACCCAAATCAACAGCTTTTATTAAAACCAATTCATTTTTTATTCTTTCAATTAATTTTGAAGCGCCTTCGCTTTTTAAAAAATAACTGTTGGTAATAAATCCAATAAATCCGCCATCTTTCACCACATCAATGGCACGATGCAGAAAAAAATACCAGAAATCCATTTTTCCTTGATAGTATTTTTTATACTCTATCTTTTTTATCGATTCGAAAATATCTTTATTGTCCATCTCTTTTAGATACGGAGGATTGCCGATAACAATATCAAATCCGCCTTGACTAAAAACTTCCGGAAATTTTTCCTGCCAATTAAATGGCTTCTCGTCACGCCAATCTTTACCAAAAGATTTTTCCAGCTCCTCTTCTCTACCGGAAATTAACGAATTACCGCAAAGAATATGCTGAAGATTTGGTAACTTCATTCTTTTGTCAACCGTTTTCAATAATAAATTCAGTTGCGCTATTTCTACGGCTTTTTCGTCTAAATCGACGCCGTAAATATTGTTTCTTAAAATATCCATTTTCTCTTGCGACGACAAAAGCTTTATCCCTTCTTTTTGTTTTATAGTTTTTTCTATTTGCCCCAAATGCGTGCCTTTTTTAAATTTATTCTCTTTATTCTTTTGATTTTGTCTATATTCTATCAATTCACGATAAGCGCGAATTAAAAAAGATCCTGAACCGCAAGCCGGATCTAAAATCTTTATATTCTTTATTTCTTCTTCAGTTTTGTTTTTTAAAACCTCCGCCAAAGTATTCTGGATAATATAACTAACGATATACTCTGGCGTGTAATAAATTCCTTGGCTTTTTCTTTTTGATTTATTATTTTTTTCCCTACCCTTTTCTTGTTTTTGAACAAAACCAAGATATTGTTCGTATATGTTCCCCAAAATATCGTCTTTGATGTCGTCAAAATTCCAGCGGATACCTTTAGAGCCCTTGTATGTTTCCTTTATCACTTCCGCTAAAATATTATCGTCAACAATAAATTTTTCAGAGTCAAATCCTATTTTTTCTTCAAACAATTTGCTGTCGTAGGTTTTATCAAAATAGTCAAATATTCTTCTTAAATTTTTCACTAATTCATTATTTTGATACCCCCTCTCCTCCCAGTTTCTAACGGCTTCTTGCAAAACCCTGTCTTCAAGTCCCCTGTCTTCGCACGTCCTTATAAATATCAACCGATTCAAAAACCGCTGAACATTTTCAGAAATTTTTTCCTCTTTAATCGATGGATTGTATCCTTTAAAATCATTAAAAAGCTTGTCCCGCCAATGTAAAAGATCAGCTACTAACTGTTTATCAACTGACGCCCTTTTTGGTTTCTTATAATTTTCTTCCGCATATTTATCCAGTTCACCTTTTTCCATCGATTCCTTAGATAGCCACCAAAGCCTGTCGTCTGTTAAATAATCAGAGTATTTTAAATCTAAAACTAAATTCCTCTCTGGGTCTTGTTCGTCCCATTCAGCGTTATAGACTTTCAGGCCTTCAAAATCAGTCAAAATCGCCCATGGCACGCTTTTGTGCCAAGCATACCAAATTGCTTGTTCCGCCCACTTTAATTCATCAATATCAACCGAAAGTTGTTTTGCTTCGACAAAAAATTTAATTATACCGTTAACCTTAAAAGCATAATCTCCTCTCTTTTTAGATACGTTAGTTTCAGCCCAAACATCATTTTCAAAATCCCAGCCAAGCGCCTCAAATAATGGCCTAATAAAGTGGTCTTTAGTTTGCTGTTCATTATATGCGCGCTTTTCTGCTTCTGATAAATTATTGTAACGCGCAATCCGCTTTTTAATTTTTTCCTTAGCTTGCTGTCTGTCCATAATATAATATTTTGACTCAAAACTACTTCTTCTTCCCTCCTTCGCCTCCTGCACCGTTGAGGTGTTTGGGGTTTAAGCTATCGGACGCTACGGCTCAAGCCGGTTTGAGCCGTAAAATGGCTTGCTTTTAGCTTACTCTAAAAACCGCTTTTTTTCAAACCAAGCTTAGCTTGGCAAACAAAAAATCCTCCGTTAAATAGAGGGTTTTTACATCAAACGCCACCCCACCTCAATCCTCCCCTCAACCGAGGGGAGGAGGAATAAATGGTTTCGCGGCTTAAGCTGTTTTCACCGGTGTTATCGCTGGTTCACCTTCCAGTACCGCGATAATGTTTTTGGCGGCCAGCTCGCTCATCGCGCTGCGAGTTTCTTCCGTGGCCGAAGCGATATGCGGCAAGAGCACGGTATTTGGCAGCTGTGCCAGACCCTCGGCCATTTTCGGCTCTTCCTCATAAACATCCAGCGCCGCGCCTTTAATCTCGCCCGCCTTCAACGCTTCCACCAAAGCTGCTTCATCCACGATCGGCCCGCGCGCCGTGTTGATTAGATACGCGGTTTTTTTCATCATTTTTAATTTCTCGGCGTTAATCAAATGCCGGGTCTCTGGCATCATCGGCACATGAATGGAGATAAAATCAGATTCTTTAAGCAGGATGTCCAAGTCCACGAATTGCAAATTATATTTTTTCTCCAGTTCTTCATTACGTTTGGCATCATAATATAAAATCTTCGTCCCAAAGCCTTCCGCCATTCTTTTAGCCACTGCCCCGCCAATGCGGCCAAGCCCCACCAGCCCCAAAGTTTTGCCAACTAAGTCGTTCCCCAAAAACATCATCGGCCCCCAGCCATGATATTTCCCATCGCGCATAAACTGATCCGCTTCCACCACGCGCCGGGAAATCGCAAAAATTAACGCGATCGCCAACTCCGCCACTGATTCAGTTAAAACATCCGGGGTGTTCGTAATGATAATTTTACGGGAAGCCGCGTCCGCCAAATTAATATTATCATAGCCCACCGCGTAGTTGGCGATAACTTTCAGCTGCGGCCCGGCCGCGTCCATTAATTCCGCGTCCATTTTATCAGTGAGTAAAGACAAAATCGCATCCGCGCCCTTAACTTTTTGCAATAAAACTTCGCGCGGCAAAACGCCGTCCACCTCGCTCACCTCCACCTCAAACCCTTTTTCCCGAAGAATTTTTATACCGGCTTCCGGAATCTGCCGGGTCACAAAAACTTTTGGCATATTCTTAATTTTTATTTATTATTTTAAT
>JAHKAK010000039.1 GCA_018826025.1 Patescibacteria group bacterium | reverse complement strand
TTTTGAAGCACAAACGCCGGAAGTCTTGGCGGACGGCGTGCGCCGCTTGCGGGAGAATTATAAAAATTACAGCCCGTTGGTTATCCGCAAGTGGGCGGAAAAATTTTCAGTTGAAAGGTTCAGGAGCGAAATGATGGAGTTTGTGAGGAAAGTGGGGTATAATGAGATTAAGGAAAACAGATAAGGGTAGTTAGATGAAATATTGCTCTTTTACAAAATGCTTTTAGATGAGGGAAAATTGAAAAAAAAGTAAAATAACAAAAAAGGAGGATCGAATTATGGGTGGAGTAGTTATCGCTTGTATAATCGTTCTTATCTCGTTTGGAGTTCTTTTTTGGACTTTTTGTGTAACGAGAAAGTGGAAAAAAATTTCACAACAACAACGAGAAGAGATTGAAAAAGGAACAATGATAACAAAACAAATTCTTGGGTTATAACGGAAATAACATGCCCACTTTCCCTCTCTTTACGGGGTGTTAAATAGAGCACCCCCTTCATCTAAAGGCATTTTGTATTTTGGCTAAATCGCCAAAGGGCTATCGCCTAAAAGAGTAATACATCCGATAACACGCTATCTCCGGCCAGGGGTTTTAATAGATAATAAGGAAAATCCTATTTTTCTTTTAAGTTAAGGGAGAGTTAGGATAAAATTCTGTCTGAACCCGTAAAATCAAAGAAAAACCCGTTAAATGAGGCAAAAACAGCTCAACGCCTCTACGGCTCAAGCCGGCTTGAGCCGTAGAAGAAAATAACCTTAATATCCCGTAATTTTGCCTTGTGCTTGCATATCTTTATCTTGTTATTCAGTGACCCTAGGAAAGGGTGTAAAATATACGAAAGTATGAAAGATTAAAACTTAAGTGGTATTTAGTAAACCACGCTAATGCCTCAAATAAGGTAAAAATACTTTGCTCACTGGCTGTCATTCCGGCCTTGAGCCAAGCTAAGCTTGGCCTTGAGCCGGAATCCAGGTTTTGCCTTATTTGACTGGATTCCCGCCTTCGCGGGAATGACAAATCGGGTTTACCCAATACCAGTTCACTCCTCCAAAGCTGAGCTTAGCTCTGCCCACCTTCTCTAAAATTAAGAGGAGGAGAAATCCTCCCCAACCCTCCTTTTACAAAGGGGGGAGAAATTTCCCCCTCTTAAGCTAAGAGGGGGTTAGGGGGAGTTATGGAGTCCGCTCTTTAGAGCGAGACCAATGTCTCTGGTTAAAGCAATGCTGAGCTTAGCTCTGCCAGGACTCCGATTTATTTAACCCTTTCGTAATTTCGTACTTGTTTCGTATTTCGTAGCCCTATCCGTATATCTGTAAATAATCCGTAATCCGTAGTTAATATGCTTATCGGCCATCAGCGAATTTGGGATTTTTTGACTAAGTCTGTTCAGCAAAACCGGCTGGCGCATGCTTATTTGTTTGCCGGTCCCGCTCAAGTTGGCAAATTAGCTTTGGCGCGGGAATGGGCGAAGTGGCAGTTGTGTGAAAAAATTCACCCCTCCCTGCACCCTCCCCTTGATAAGGCCAGAGCTAAGCTCAGCTTTGGGAGGGAGGGGGTGGGGTTTCCCTGCGGTCAGTGCCGCCAGTGTGTTGCCATAGAGCGCGGGCAGAATCCGGATTTGATTGTTTTGAGTCCGCGCCAAGAAGAGAAAGATGGCGTGGTAAAAACACTGGAAATCAGCATAAAAGAGGCGCGAGAACTGCAGCGGCAATTAAGTTTATTTCCGTATAGCGCGGTTCGTAAAATCGCTATTATTGAAGAGGCCGCGGCCATGAGCAACGAAGCGGCCAGCGCCCTGCTTAAAACCTTGGAAGAGCCGAGCGCGCATAGTTTGATAATTTTAATTAGTGGTAACTTACAGGCAATTTTACCCACGATTATTTCTCGGTGCCAAATGATAAAATTTTCTTTGGTGCCGGAGCCGGAAATTATCGCTGGTTTAAAAAACACGGCTGTTAGAGAGAACCTTTTAAAGGAGGCGGTTAACTTAGCCGCCGGCCGGCCGGGCCTCGCGATAAAATTATTGGCTGAACCGGATTTAATGGCGGAGCAAAAAAAGACGGCAGCGGATTTTACGAAGCTTTTACAATCATCCTTAGTCGCGCGTTGGGAAATGGCAAAAGTCTTGGCGCAAGATTCGGCCAAGGCTCAGGAAATTTTGTCGGGCTGGCTTCTGTGGTTGCGCGATCGGTTGCTGGAACAAAGCGGGCGAGGAGATTTAGTTATTAGCGAACTGCCTAATGAAAAATCTTTAAATAAATATTCAGTTGGCGGTTTATTGAATACTTGCCGGGAAATTCAAAAAACTCAGGCAATTTTATCTAACCCCAGTTTCAACGCCCGGTTGGCACTGGAAGTTTTAATGACGAAAATTTAGCTACGAAATTCGAAAAGTAGTAATCACTAATACGCTAATTCTCCCAAAGATACGAATCTCTTAACTCACCCCAACCCTCTCTTTAAAAAAGAGAGGGAGTTCCTCCTCTTTTTCTAAAGAGGAGGATAGGAGGAGTTAAATTTTTATTCGTATATTGTAGGACACTCAAAAGCATAAAACAGTACAATTTCACGCAATCAGCGCGGGTTTTACGGCGGGTACGGTATTTCGTAGCCTTATCCGTATATTCGTAAGCAATCTGTAATCCGTAGTTAATTATGAAAACAAGCAATTTATTATATACATTTATTCTACCCGTTTTTTTCACCAGTATTTTGGCCGCCTTTCCGTTTTCTTGCCAGACAACGCGGGACGGCGGCGTTTGGCAATCGCTGGACCGGGGTGAAAATTGGGAGCAGAAAATGGTGATTGACAAGCGTCAAACCATTGCTTCTACCAAGGTGGCAACAATGACTTTTGACCCGAGAGATTCAAAAATTATTTATTTGGGCACGCGGGGCGAAGGGATGTATAAAACCATGGACGGCGGAGAAATTTGGTATCACTTGGATGATCTGAACAATTTAGCGCTGGATAAACGAGCTAATATTTATGATATCGCCATTGATCCGCGAGATACGAATATAATTTACGCCGGCGTTTATCAAAACAGATTAGGCCGTTTGTTGCGCTCGGCCGACGCGGGCAAAAACTGGGAGGAAGTTTATCGGGTGTCGCGCGAAAAATACGCGGTGTTTGCGGTGGAGATAGATTTGTATGACCCGGCGGTCGTTTATATGGGCACGGCCGAAGGCGGGTTTTTGAAAAGCACGGATTTTGGCAAAAGCTGGAAAGTGATAAAGTGGTTTGACGACGTCATCACGGACATTAAAGTTAATCCATATGACACGCGAACCGTTTTTGTGAGCACTTTCCGCGAAGGAGTGTACAAGACAAATGATAAGGGCTTGAATTGGCAGGAATTGACTGGTTTGCAGAAATTTTCCAAGGAAACTGAAGAGATGCAGGTGTTGGTGATAGACAAGAAAAACCCGAATGTTTTATATTTAGGCGCCAAATACGGGCTGTTGAAAAGCGTTGATGGCGGCGCTAATTGGGAGAAAGTCAATATTGCGATTCCGCCAAATTCGGTACCCGTGAGCGTTATCGCCCTTGACCCGCTAACTTCGTCTTTCCTTTACTATGCGGCCGGTAATGTGATTTACCGTACACAAGACAACGGCCAGACCTGGACCGTGCATCCGGTGGCCAGCGCCCAAACCGTTAAAGCCATTGCTATTGACCCGCAAAATCCGCGGGTGATTTACGCGGGGATGGGAGAGTAATCGCGAATAACGCTAATTAAAAGCTAATAACGCGAATAAAAGAGTAATCGCGAATAACGCGAATTAAAATGCCTAATAATACGAATAAAGAAATCCATTAGCATTATTCGTTTCCAATTCGCATTATTAGTGAACACTATGTACAAACAAATCATCGACAAAATAAAACCCGACATAGAAAAAACCATGGCGCATTTTAAGGAAGAAATGGGCGCGTTGCGCACGGGCCGCGCCACGCCCGCGCTAATTGAGACCGTGGAAGTTGAATGTTATAATGGCCGCTCTCAACTTCGGGAGCTGGCGGCGATTAACGCGCCAGAGCCAAGAATTTTGACGGTCCAGCCGTGGGATAAAAGCATTATGAAAGAAATTGAAAAGGCGATTTCGCAGTCGCGGGGAGGCCTGGCGGTGGTAAACAGCGGCGATATTATTCGGGTGTCCGTGCCGTCGTTGAATGAAGAAACGCGTAAAGAATTTGTTCGTAATTTGAAACAGAAAATGGAAGAGGCCAGAATCGCTGTACGGGGAGCAAGAGAGAAAGCCTGGAAGGAATTACAGGACGGAGAACGCAGCGGCGTCATCCGCGAGGACGATAAATTCCGCGGCAAGGACGAGTTGCAGAAAGTTATAGATGAATATAATAAAAAAATTGACGAGCAGGGCGAGGGGAAGGAGAAGGAGATTATGACTATTTAGCTACGAAATACGAAAAACATACGAAAGTACGAAATAACCCAACCCTTCCTCCCCTTAATTTAAGGGGAGGTGGAGGAGGGGTTATAATCTTTTCGTAATTTCGTAGCTTTATTCGTATATTCGTAATCAATCCGTAATCCGTAGTTAATTTATGCTAGCGGTTATAGTATTTATCATTATTTTGGGCCTTTTAGTTTTTGTCCACGAGCTTGGGCATTTTTTAGCGGCCAAAAAAACGGGCATGCGGGTTGAGGAATTCGGATTCGGTTTTCCGCCGCGGCTTGTCAGCGTAAAAAAGGGGGAGACGATTTATTCTTTAAATCTCATTCCGCTGGGCGGCTTCGTGAAAATATTTGGCGAAGACGGCGAAGAAAAAAAGAGCACACATTCTTTTGCCGCTAAGCCCATTTGGCAGCGAGCCGCGGTTTTGCTGGCTGGCGTGACCATGAATATCGGGCTGGCAATAGCGCTGCTGAGCCTAGGTTATATGATCGGTTTGCCTGTGGGGGTTGATGATAATTTTACGGTCAGCAATGCCCAGGTTCAAATCACGGAAGTCGCGCCGGCCTCGCCGGCCGAGAAAGCCGGGATAAAAATCGGAGATATTATTTTGGGTGCCTCAAGCGCTTCCGGGCAGTTGGCTAATGTTGAGCAAGTGGTTGAATTCCAAAATTATATTGCGTTAAATAAGGGGCAAGAAATAGTGGTTTTACTTAAACGCGGCCAAGCAGATAGGCAGGTGGCGTTGACACCTCGTATTGAGGCGCCGCTAAATGAGGGGGCGATGGGCGTGGGGCTAGTGCGAGTGGCTAAAATTTCTTGGCCGTGGTATCGGGCAATCTGGGAAGGCGCGAAAGAAACCTTTATTTTGATTTGGCTGATAATTTCATCGTTGGGCTATTTGATCTGGCAATTTTTCAGCACGGGCCATGGCGCGGGGCAAGTGGTGGGGCCGGTTGGGATTTTTTCTATCACGGGCCAAGCCGCACAAATGGGCTTTATTTACTTATTGCAACTGACGGCTTTTCTGACGGTGAACCTGGCCATTATCAATGCCTTGCCTTTTCCGGCCTTGGATGGCGGCCGCGTTTTATTTTTAATAATTGAGAAAATTAAAGGCTCGCCGGTGAGCGAAACCGTGGAAAAAGCGATTCACACCGCCGGCTTTGCGTTCTTGATTTTATTGATGGTTGTGATAACATTGAAGGACATAGTTAGATTGTTTTGAGGAGGTTAATCGTTCTTATAACAATAAATAAGGAGGTGGAGTATGAAGTATGTCGTTGTGTCCGCATCTACTTTGATTGGGATGGGCCTGGTTTTTGAACAAGCTGTTAATGAAAAAATAGAAGCAGGGTATAAGCCAATAGGCGGTATAGCAGTGGTTCATACCAGTGAAGAAGCAAGAGTTACTTTTTATCAAGCAATGATAAAAGATGATAAAAAGTAATTCGGTACCGTATTTTATTTATAGGGCTTTCCGGATGGATGGCCCTATTTTTATTTTGGCTAACGAGGATGATGCGTCCCGTAAGACGGGACATATCATCCGAGCGAAGACAAAATACAGGGTTTTTAATACCCCGCAGCTCTGCT
>JAHKAK010000038.1 GCA_018826025.1 Patescibacteria group bacterium | reverse complement strand
CAATTTTTTTATCAAAATCGGCTTCGCCAACGTAGCGCACCATTTTGTCGTCTATATGAGGCTCAATTTGACTTTGCCAGTAGCTTTCGGTTAAATAGCTCCGGCCGGCAATAATCAAAGGGACATTGGCAGCCTTAGCCGATTCAATGGCAAAATGAATTCCTTTCTCTTCGGTTATCCGGCCCAGATACAAAAAATAGTCTTGAGGTGTTGGGTTAAACGCAAATTTATTCGTGTCAACGCCATGATAAATATTTCCCACCCAATTAAGCTGGGGCATTTGCTTGCGCTGGGCGAGTGAAAAAGAAACGAATTTTTGAGTTTTAAAGCTTTCTAATATAATTTTTTCATCTTCTTTCAGCGGAGTATGAAATGATTGGATAGTTGGCGTTGTTACCAGGTTGGAGTAGAAAATATTTGAAATATTAAAATGGGCGTGAATAATATCGGCTTTGGCCGCTCGGGCGTAGCATATAGACGTTAAAAGATGAAAATAATTCCTTCTTAAATTTTCGCTGATTCCCATTTGTGACGTAGCAAGAGGCGTTATTGAAAAAAGATTGGCGTCTGTTTCCGAATCGCCCGAAGCGAAAAGATTAACTTCATGGCCGCGCGCCACCAAGCCATTAGTCAGCCAAGCGACATGTGAATAGATTGCTTGGTTGGAAGAGGGATAAACGGGGTGATAATTTGAAACAAGTTGGAAAATTTTCATAGTTTTCGTTTCACTTTTTTAAAAACATTTAGGAACTTTTTTAGAGAATATTCTGGGTCGCTGTTGTTCTTCAATATTTTCAGCAATTTTTCAGGCAGGGGCGTATTTTTTAATTCCAAAACTCTTTCGACTACCTTTTCTGGATTACCAAAATCAATAATCCAGTTTTTAGCCCCGGTTCGTTGATAATCGGAGACCCAGCCCACATTAGGAGAAATTAAGGTGGGGGTGCCGTTGAATAAGGCTTCGGGAACAACATGAGGAGAAACGTCAAAATGGGACGGCAGGATCATTAAATCCATTTTTTTATAAAATTTATTTAATTCTTGGCGATTTTTTGGCTCCTCAACCCGAATATATCGTTTGTAATTTTCTTTGAATTCCTGGTGGATGTTAGTGGGGGGAATAGAGGTTACAGAATAAAAAGTCCAGGGCAATTTCTTTTCTTCCGCCAGTTTGGCCAACGCCAGAACCGCTTGATGATTTTTTATTCTGTCCCATCTGGCGACGACGCCGATATTGTAGTTTTTTTTATTAGGTTGTTTTTTGCCGGAATTTTTAACCGGTGAAATCGGCAAGGAAATTATTTCGGATCGGGCGTTATTGACGCGGAAAACTTCTTTTTGATAGACTTTCCGGCTCCAGTCGTTTAAAAAGATCTCACGAGAGCTTAATTTAGAAAAATCTTTTTCCATCTCAAGGAGATTTTTTAAGCCGTTTTCGGTATATAGTTTAGGATTTCTTTCCAGCTCTTTTTTCCAGATGCCCGGATGTTTTGTGACAATTGGGATATTCAGCTTCGCGCCGGCCTTTAAAATAAGCCAAGGATTTAAATAGGCGCCGTTTAAAAAAATAACATCCGGTTTTATTTTCCCAAGAAAATCGGAGAGCAGATCTGTAGTCGGTTTAAAAAAATCTTCTATGGCGGAGAGATTTTTAGTGTTTTTAAACAAATTACGCTTTTTAGGAGAGGTTAATTTCCAAAAGCTCCGCCCTTCTTTTTCAAAAAGCAGGGAAAGATTAGGGTTTTTAATTTTTTCAGGCTTTATGATAAGGCCGATCCATTCATGATTATGTTCTATTAAGAAATTGGATAATGCCCGTGAAAAATTAGCAGTGCCGCCTTGAGAGACTTTGTTGGATTTTGGAACGTTTGATTCGTAAGCGTTAGTTAGTATCCTCATTCGTTTATTATCTCACATGAAGCGCCATAAAAGCAATGATTAAAAAGACCCGGCTGCTTAAAATGGATTTTTTAAAAACAGTTTCATATAGTATAATATCAACATGAGAAAACACTGGCACGCTATATCGTTAGAAGATATTTTTGACAGCTTAAATTGCGGTTGCGAAGGATTAAGGGATGAAGAGGCCGCGGAGCGGCTTAAAAAATTCGGCCGCAATGTTTTGCCGCAAGAGAAGCCTTATTCAAGGATAAGGTTGTTTTTGCGCCAATTTAACAGTCCTTTAATGTATATTTTATTGACGACGGTAGCAATTTCCTTTACGCTGAGGCATTATTCAGACACAATTTTTATTTGTCTTGTTTTACTGATTAACACCACGGTCGGTTTTTATCAGGAAAATAAGGCTAATCAGTCAATTTTAGCTTTACGCCAGATGGTGAAAGTCAGAGCAAGAGTTTTGCGCGGCGGGAACGAAAAAGAGATTGACAGCGAGAAATTAGTGGTCGGGGATATAGTGATGCTGAAAGCGGGCGATAAGGTGCCATCTGACGGCCGAATTATAGACGCCAAAGATCTAAAAATAAACGAATCAAACTTAACCGGCGAATGGCTGGCGGTGGATAAAAATAGGGCGGATGGGCTGGCAGAGAAAACTCTATTATCGGAACGAAGCAATATGGTTTTTATGGGAACTATTGTTGAGGAAGGAGAGGCGAGATTTTTGGTGGTCGCCACCGGCGTTGCCACGGAAATTGGCGAAATCGTGTCTCTTTTAAGGGCGACTAAAGAAAAAAGAACGCCGCTTCAGAAAAAAATTCTTTCACTTTCCAAACTGGTTGGCGCTTTTGTCATGCTGGTTATTAGCGTCATTGTTTTAGTCGGTTATTTTAAAAAAGAACCGTTCGCGGATGTTTTCGTTGCGGCTTTGGCGCTGGCGGTTTCAGCTATTCCGGAAGGTTTATTGCCGGCCATCACGGTTATTTTAGTTTTGGGAATGCGGCGCATCTTAAAACAGCGGGGGTTGGTTAAAAAATTAATTGCTAATGAAACGCTGGGGAGCGTGACGATTATTTGCACGGATAAAACCGGAACTTTAACCGAGGGGAAAATGCAAGTTAGTCATATTTTAACTAACACCAGAGAGCTGATGAGCGAAAATTTTAACGGTTTGGCCAAAGGGGAGAACGCTAACGGGGTGGAATCCCATATTTTGGCTTTAAAAATCGCGATGTTGGCTAACGATGCTTTTGTGGAAAATCCTGAAGCAGAATTTGAACGCTGGGTGGCGCGCGGCCGGCCAACCGATCAGGCGTTGCTGCTGGCCGGCATGCAGGCGGGCCTGAATAAAAAAGAATTAGAAAAACAATATTTTGAACTTGATAAAATCGCCTTTTCTTCCGAGTTGAAATACGCCGCCAGACTGAACAGGATTGCCGAGAAGAAAAAAGTCTTTTATATCGTTGGCGCGCCGGAGGCAATCGTCGCCAAATCAGTTTGGCTGGATGTTGATGGCCGGAAAGAAAAATTAAGCGAAGCGGAAAGTGAAAAATTAAATAAAAAGATAGATGTCTTGGCGGATAAGGGTTTGCGGGTTTTAGCCTGCGCTTATCGGGAATACGATTTAGACAAAGCTTATGATAAATTAACGGAGTTGGCCGAAGAGCTGATTTTAGTTGGTTTTATCGCCTTGAAAGATCCGCTTCGTCAAGACGTTAAAGAGTCAATTAATGTAGCAAAAAAGGCCGGAATCCGGACAGTTATTATTACGGGTGACCATAAACTGACCGCCAAGGCGGTGGCCGAAGAGCTGGGGTTTGAAGTTGATGGGGAGCAAATTTTGGAGGGCGGGGAAATAGAAAAAATTAACGATAAAGAATTAGAAAATAGAGTGAGTGATATCCTAATTTATGCCCGAGTCTCACCGAGCCATAAATTGCGGATTGTCAGAGCGCTTCAGGCGAAGGGGGAAGTCGTGGCGATGATCGGGGATGGGGTTAACGACGCGCCGGCGCTGAAATCCGCCGATATCGGCGTGGCTGTGGGTTCAGGATCTGACGTGGCCAAAGAAGTGGCAGACTTAATTTTATTGGACAATAATTTTAAAACAGTAGTTAAGGCGGTTGAACAGGGCCGGATAATCTTTGGCAATATCCGCAAGGTTTTTGTTTATCTGGTGGCGGATGATTTTTCGGAATTATTTTTATTTTTAGGCGCGATGGCACTGGGCGCGCCGCTGCCTTTATTGCCGGCGCAAATTTTATGGATAAATTTAGTGGAAGATGGTTTTCCCAGCATTGCTTTAACCGGCGAGCAGGGATCAAAAGGCGTTATGGCGGAAAAACCAAGAAGCCCCGATGAGCCGATATTAAATAAACCGCTAAAGCAATGGTTGGCCGTCATCTTTTTTATTACCGGTTTGACCGCGCTGATTTTTTTCCTGATTATTTGGAGAACAACCGGTGATTTGGAAAGGGCTCGCACCATGGTTTTTACGTTAATGTGTGTTGATTCTTTATTGTTTGCTTTTTGCGTACGTTCGTTTAAACAATCGATTTTTCGGCGGGATATTTTTAGCAATCATTATTTAGTTGGCGCGGTGGCCATTAGCTTTGCTTTATTGCTGTCGGCAGTTTATCTTCCGCCCCTGCAAAAAATCTTAGGTACGCAAGGCTTGGCCTTGGGCGAGTGGGGACTTATTTTAGCCATTGGCTTGGCGGAGATTTTAATGGTTGAGTTTTCTAAGAAAAGAATTTTTAGATAAACTATCAATCGCGGCGACTTATTTAAGCTTAAGAGCAGATTCTTTGTAATATAAACTAATATATGTTCAATAACTTATTTATTTTTGTCGTTGCTTTTTTTCTGGTGATAAAAGGCGCGACGTTAGCCACAAAATACGCCGCCAGGCTGGCCGAGAGCTTTAAATTATCAAAGTATGTTGTCGGTTTTATTGTTGTTGCCATTATTTCTATTTTACCGGAAGCTTTCATTGCCATTAACGCCGCTATTAAAGGAATCCCTTCGTTTGGCTTGGGGGTGTTATTTGGTTCAAACATAGCGGATTTAACGTTGGTTTTCGCGGTAATTGTTTTATTTGCCGGCAGAGGAATCAGGGTTGAGAGTAAAATTTTAAAAAACCATGTTGTGTATCCTCTTTTGCTTCTTTTGCCGCTTGTCTTGGGGCTAAACGGTCATTTTTCCCGCTTAGAAGGTCTAGCGCTTATTATCACGGGCGGAGTATTCTATTATATCGTTTTTAAAAATGGGATTGACAGAGCAGCAGCTTCAAGCGCGAATAGCCGTTTAAAGAATTTATTTATGCTGATTTTTAGCATGGCTGTGTTGCTGGCCGGATCTCATTTTGTCGTAACTTCGGCAACGGGATTGGCCCAAGCCCTAAGGGTGAGCCCAATACTAATTGGTATGTTGGTGGTGGGGATAGGAACGACTATGCCGGAGATATTTTTCTCTATAAAGTGCGCGAAGAAACATGATGACTCTCTTGCTGTTGGGGATATTCTCGGAACGGTGCTTGCGGATGCTACTATTGTGGTTGGGATTCTGGCGCTGGTAAGCCCTTTTTATTTTCCGATAAAAATTATCTATATTACGGGATTGTTCATGGTGGTCGCGTCCGCGACCCTATTTCATTTTATGCGTTCCGGGCGGACGCTTTCAAAAAAAGAAGCATATTTGCTTTTTGCTTTTTGGCTGATTTTTGTTTTAGTTGAATTTATAGTGAATAGATAAGCAGATGTTATTTTTCAAAATATAGCTTGACGGGCAGCGATAAAAAAAGAGGCAAATAAAAATGGTTCTGTATACGTGTCAAGCAATTTAACTATGACACCGAAACGGTCTTCCGTTGAGCAGTCAAAAATGACACCGTAGTCGGTTTAATTCTTTTAAGCTTTCTAACACTTTCGACCTTTAAAAATTTATCTTTTTGATTATGTTTTTGTTTG
>JAHKAK010000001.1 GCA_018826025.1 Patescibacteria group bacterium | reverse complement strand
ATTGGGAGAAATTTAACCTTGCCAATTCTAAATAATGTTTTATTGACTACCGAGGACGGTCGGCTAAGGATTTCTTCAACTAATCTGGAAATTGGCGTTAATACCTGGACTGCCGGCAAGGTGGAAAAAAGCGGAGCGATTACTTGTCCAGCTAAGGTTTTAACTAATTTTATTAATAATCTTCCAAATAAAAAAGTGGAATTGGAAGTTAAAAATAACACTTTAATAATTAAATGTGAAAATTATAAAGCAATTTTAAATTGTTTATCGGCCGACGATTTTCCAATAATTCCCGAAATAAAAGACCAAACACTAATTAAATTAAAAGATAATGAATTAAAAGATGCCTTAATTAAGGTGGTGGGCGCGGCGTCATTATCTGAATCGCGGCCGGAAATTACCGGTGTTCTGTTTAAGTTTAACAAACAGGAATTACGTTTGGCGGCCACCGATAGTTTCCGTTTAGCGGAAAAAGTTATTAGCGACCCCAAACGAAAATCGGAAGAAATAAAATCACTAATTGTGCCCCAACGGACAATCCAAGAAGTAATCAGAGTTTTAGGTGAAAAGAACAGTGAGACAAAAATTTGTTTAGGAGAAGGTCAAATTTTATTTGATAGTGGCGAAACACAGGTGATATCCCGTTTAATCGACGGGCAATATCCCGACTATCAGCAAATAATTCCTAAAGAGTTTCCCAGTCAAGCAATAATGGAAAAAGCTGACCTTTTAAGCGTGATTCGCGCGGCCGCGGTTTTTAGCAATAAAACCAATAGTATTAAATTTTTCCTAAAAGAAGGGGAATTAGAAGTGCTGGCGCAAGACACTGATTTAGGAGAAAATAAATCGCAAATTAAAGCGCAGACTAAGGGTAAAAAAATTGAAGTAGACTTTAATTATCGCTACCTGCTTGATGGCTTGGCAAATATTGATACTAAACAAGTTTTTTTAGGAATGATTTCAGATTCTAACCCGGCTATTTTAAAGCCAGTAGGGGATGAATTGTATATTTATTTGGTAATGCCGATCAAGGCTAATTAAATGAGTTGGACTTCAATCGCTTGGGTTCTGCCCAAAAAAATAAAATCTCTTGGATTGGAAAATTTTTTTCGACTTTCTGAATTTAAAAAAAAATGGGATGAGATTTTAATTAAAGCCGTTGGCGCCAAATTTATAAATAAATCAAAAGTGGCCAATCTGAAAAACGAAGTTTTGATTATTGACTGTTTGAATTCCGTCTGGGCTAACGAGCTAAAGATGCGAGAATTGCGGATTTTGGAAGAAATAAAAAAACAGCGCAGCGATTTAAAAATTAGTAAGATTAGTTTTATTAGTTAAATATTTAAAAACCACCCTAAATTACGTTCGGGGGTGGTTTTTAGTTAGAGATGGATATTAAATAAAAGGTGGTAATTTTTATAGCCCTATAGTCTAGTGTATGGGGTTATAATTTTTTCCGGGTTGTTACCTGGTAAATTTTATCGGTTAATATAAATTATAATTTTTTCTTCTTGCCGGTTAAGCGCTATGTCGTAGGCGCGGGCAATCAGGGCAGCTTGGCCGTTTTGGATATTAGCGGGAAGCGTGGCGATTAATTGATAAGGCTCGGACATAATTGAGCCGAGGAATTCGTTATTTAAGAAAAAGTCCACTTGTTTAATGCCTAGGGGCGCGGTGACGCTGATTTGAATAAATAAGGGTGATCGGGTGATAGTCTGATTATTGATTGGCGAGAGAATTTTGATTTTAGGTAAGTTGGCGGGAATATGTAGTTGGTCGGTTTGGCTAGGGAGATTTTGGCCGGGAATAGTTAACCCACGCGCGATGAGCCAGTTTTGCGCGGCAACTTCCCAATTTTTATATTGTTCGTCATCAGCTGGATTCTCGGGCCAGTCGCCTTGGGGGTCATCTTTTTTAGCATAGTGTAAAATATTATGAGTTGACCTAATGGTCTTTTCTATAGCCAAATCCGGCGGTGTTTGGTCGGTCGCCAGCGCCCCGGAAAGTTTATCAATTTTAATGGTTTGGGTAGATAGATAAGAACCGTTTAAAATAGCTTTTTCGGTAATAATGGTTTCAGGTTTAATGAATTGTTCCGCTTCGCCGGGCAGGCAAAAATCGTTTTCTTCCTCGCACTTATTTTTAAGTTCATAAGCTCGCCTTATGAATTCATGCCATAATGGTGCGGCCGCGGCCGAACCCGCGCCGGCGCGGGACATGGCGTCATTGTTGTTGTTGCCGACCCAAACGCCGGCGGCGAGCGATGGCGTGTAGCCCAGGGTCCAGGCATCGCGGTATTTTTGAGTGGTGCCGGTTTTAGCGGCCACTGGACGCTCGGCGAAATATAAAGAAGAGTTTGAACCAAAAATCGGCGCGCGAGCGGCGTTGTCAGATAAAATATCAGAAATGAGCCTGGCGGTTTGCTCGGTTAGAACTTTTTTTGGCTGGGGCTTAAATTCTTCTAAAATAGCGCCATTATTATCCTCGATTTTTAAAATAGCGGTTTTGGCATTTTTGACTCCATCGTTAGCGAACACGCCGTAAGCCGCGATTTCGTCTAATAATTTTACTTCGCCGCCACCCAAGACAAGAGATAAACCATAGTAGTCGGCGTTTAAAGAGGTAATACCTAAATCTTGGGCTGTTTTAATGGTGTCGGGAATGCCGGCTAAATATAACATTTGCACGGAGGGAATATTAAGCGACTGGGCCAATGATTCGCGCGCGGTAACGGGGCCGCGGAATTTATCGTCGTAGTTTCCCGGATGATAGCAGTCCAGGCCGTATTGATCTTTATCTTGGCTGGCGTCCGCCGGACAGTTGGGATTGAATTCAATTAAAACATCAAAGAGCACAGTATCTGGCGTAAATCCCTTGGCAAAGGCAGTGGCGTAGGCAAAGGGCTTAAAAGAGGAGCCGGGCTGCCTATCGCGCAAAGTCACATTAACGTTGCCGTCATTGGCAACGTTAAAATAATCAGCCGAGCCCACCATAGCTAAAATTTGGCCGGTTTTTGGGTCTATGGCTGCTAAGGCCGCGTTGCGCGCGCCATATTTTTTGGCGTTATCTTTGGCGCCGGCGCTAATAATTTCCTCGGCCGCTTTTTGTAAATCCCAATCTAAAGTTGTGTAAACTTTTAGCCCTTGTTTTTCCACGAAGTCTTCGCCGTAGTTACTTTCCAGATATTCTTTTATATACATCACAAAGTGGGGCGCTTTAATGCCATGCGCCACGCTGGAAAATTTTAACTCTTCTTTTTTGGCCGCGGCGGCCTCTTCCGGGGTGATATTTTTAGCCGCGACCATCCGATCTAAAATATATTCTTGCCGCGCTTTCATTTCTTCCGGGTGCGAGCCGTAGGGCGAGAGGCGGCTGGGCGCTTGGGGCAGGGCGGCCAGCAACGCGCTTTCCGCCAACGTTAAGTCTTTGGCCTGCTTGCCAAAAAAAGTTTGAGCGGCCGCTTCAACGCCGTAGGCGTTTGAGCCGTAGGGTACCTGATTTAAGTAAAGCGTTAAAATTTCATCTTTGGAATAACGCCGTTCAAGCTCCACAGCCAGTACGGCTTCTTTAATTTTGCGCGACCAGGTGCGCTCGTCCGTCAGGACGGCTTTTTTGATGAATTGTTGGGTGATGGTGGAGCCGCCTTGGGAAATTTTCTGGCCCAGGACATTATAAATCGCGGCGCGCAAGATGCCGCGCCAGTCCAGGCCGAAGTGGCTGTAAAAATTCGCGTCTTCAGCCGCCACCGCTGCCTGTTTGACAAAATTAGGAATTTCGCTGGAAGGGATAAGAGTACGTTTTTCTTCGCCGTGGATGTCGTAAAGTAAAATTTGGCCGGTGCGGTCAAAAATTTTCGTGGACTGGGTGATTTGCCGTTCGTTGATTTGGCTGGTGCTGGGCAGGTCTTTGGCGAAATAAAGAAACGCGGCCAAAGCAAAAACCACGCCGGCGATAAAAAGCCAGAGGAGGAGCTTAAAAAGCGATTTTAAAAATTTCCAGCGCTTATTTTTATTACGTGAACGATAAAAAACACTCATTGCTTATAATTGGCAGCGAGGGAAAAATGAAAATGATTTTTCATTTTGACCGAGTGAACCAATTATATTGATAATATCATTATGCCAAAAAAATCTTTATCTTTCAAGGGTTTTTATTTTGGCTAAGCTGAGCTTTGGGTTTAATACCCTTTATTTTTTTTTCTCCTTCTTGCCTTGCCGAAGCCTTCGGCGAAGCGCAGGTTGAAGGAGAGGGCGGGAGTGAGGTTATAGCCCAAAACCCCCAACCCCCTCAACGGCTCAACGGCTCAACCCGTTGAGCCGTTGAGCAAAATGACCTTATTGCATCGTGGCTTTATCGTGTCCGTCCGTAATCTTGTACGAAGAAGAGGCGAAGGAAGAGGTAGGATTATTTCATCTCGTTTTTTTCTCTTTTCTCCCGGCGCTAAATTCTTATTATTCTACTCACCCGCGCCTCATGGTTAAAACCAAAAAAACATCAAAAACACCCCATCACATTATCTGTGCTATCGCGCAGATAATGTGATATTAGAAAAAATGAAGCTCCCCGCAGTAAACTGCGGGGTATCTTAGCGGAATTCTTCCGAAGCGACAAACCCTCCTTCGCCAAGGCTACGGAAGGGTTCTCCTCGCCTTCATCCCCGCAGCAAGCTGCGGGGTATTCGGCGAAGGAGAATAAAAAAACCGCCGATTCTGTTTTAGGACCGAGCGGCTTCGTTTTTTTGTTGTCATTCCCGCGGAAGCCGAGCTTCGGCTTTGTTAACCAAAACAAAAACTCCTGAATTTCCAGGAGTTTTTGTTTTGGTTTGGCAAAGCTGAGCTTAGCTTTGGGTTTAATACCCTTTATTGAAAGGAGTTATTCAATTTCCTCGCCCTCCTCGATGCCGTCGCTAATGCCGCTGTCAAGGAGGTCGTCTTCGTCGCCGTCCGCTTCCGCTTCGTTGCCATCCGCGGCTTCTTTTTCCACCGGATCATCGGTGGGGTCGTCGCTTTTTGGTGTTAAATCATCATCGCCCGGGTAAAAAGCTTGGTTCGTCATTTTTAAATATTAAAAATTATTTAAAGTGATAAATTCGACCTTTTGGAGGAGAAATTTTTTCCGTGCCGTTATTTTATTTTAATCTGAACACCCTGTCAATAATAACAGTTGGGGATAACTAAATTTTTAATGAGTGCGCGCAGCAAATCGCCACCGCTAAAGCATCGGCCGCATCATCGGGTTTGGGAATTTCTTTTAAACTTAGAATAACCCTAACCATTTGCTGGATTTGTTTTTTCTCGGCCCGGCCGTAGCCGGTTAAGGCCTGTTTAACTTGCAGGGGAGTGTATTCATAGATCGGCAATTTTCGCTGGGCCGCGGCCAGGAGTATTACACCGCGGGCCTGGCTCACCTTGATGGCGGTTTTTAAATTTTTAAAAAAGAAAAGATCTTCCACCGCGACGATATCCGGTTTATGTTGTTTGATGAATTTAGCTAATTGCTGGTGCAAATCATTAAGCCGCGCGGCGGTGCTGTCGTTGGTGCTCGTAGTTAAACAGCCGTAGCTTTTTATCACCGCTTTTTTCTTCTTATATTCTATTAGGCCCACGCCAATTCGCGCGGTGCCAGGATCAATGCCGAGAATTAACATGTTTTTTATTCGTCATTGTGAGCACATTCGCTTCGCTCAGTATAAACTCCGCGAAGCAATCCCGCGTGCTCCGTCATAGCTTTAGCGAAGACGAGCGGACGCGGCACCATCTCGGGATCGCCACCCCCGCCAAGGCGGGGTCGCGATGACGCAGTTTTTTATAGGCTCACATTCAAGTATATTTCATTAACATCGTCATGTTCGTCCAGCGCTTCAAAAAGTTTTTCTAGGCGCTCTTTGTCTTTGGCATCGGCTATGGGAGTTTCGTTTTTAGCGAACCAAATGATTGAGGCATCCCCAACTTTAATATTTTTTTCTTTTAACGTTTTCTTAATTTTTTCAAGCTCCCCCGGTTTAGTATAAATTTCCAAAGTTTCCTCGCCCGCTTGTTTAATGTCTTGGGCCCCGGCGTCAATAGCTAAAAGTTCCAATTCTTCTTTTTTGCCAGAGCTAAGCTCAGCTTTGCCGGCAGAGCTAAGCTCAGCTTTGGCGGGAGAAATTTTGGCGACAATCAATCCCAGCCGTTCAAAAAGATAGAGCACAGAGCCGGGATTGGCCAGCTTGCCGTTGTGTTCACCCAGCAAAAATTTAAGCTCGGAAATTGAGCGATTGCGATTGTCGGTGGCGCCCTCAATAAGCAGGGCCGAGCCAGCCGGGCCATAAGCTTCCAGCAGAAATTCTTCAATTTGCGCGCCCTCTGATTTCCCCGTGCCCTTGGCAATAGCTCGCTCAATATTGTCTATTGGCATATTCAGAGAGCGCGCCTTATCTATTAGCGAGCGCAGGGTTGGGTTGGTTTCCGCTTCGCCTCCGCCGGCGCGGGAAGCGATGGCAATGAGCCGCGCCATTTTGCTGAAGATTTTGCCTTTCTTGGCGTCCGTGAGCGCTTTGCGGTGTTTGATTTGAGACCATTTATTATGACCGGACATAAAAATGTAAAGTTAAAAAATCAAAATGAAAAATGACAAATCAAAATTCAAAGTTTTAACTCCCCCTAACCCCCCTTTTAACCTAAGAGGGGGGAATTTCTCCTCCCCTTAATTTAAGGGGAGGTTGGGAGGGGTTATAATTTTACATTTTACACTGTCATTTTACACTTTGAGATTTACATTTTTAATTAACGATATCGCCTTTATGTTAGTCGTCAAAATTAGCATTGTCAATCTGTTGCCGCCGTTTAAAATATATTAATCCAATGGCCGCCAGCGTCGCTAAAATTAAAATACCGGCTAAAGCCAAGGCGCTATTGTTTTCAGCCGTACTTGCCGGCTCGCTGGCCGCGGCTAAAAGATTGGGCTCTGGCGCGTTAGCGCTGGGGAGCGCGGCGGCTGTTGGTAATATAGTGGTTACAGTAGCCACGGATTTTGGAGTTGGCGTTGCTGTCTTTTGATTAGCCAGCGTGACAGATTGGGGAGCGCTAATTGGCACGGCTACGTTTTCTTCTAGTGGACTTATTTTTTCCGCGGTCGCAGGGGAGGGGCTGGGCGCGTTATCGCTAACAAAAGAAGATTTTTTATTAGCTTGTCCCGGCGTTGGCTGATTCGTCCAAAGCCACCCGTTATCAAATTTCGCCACTGCCTGGCCTTGGCCGGCTTTGGCGTAGGAGACCGTGTGCACGACTTGATCATCCGGCCAGAGCAGGCGGATTTTATCGCCGTCGTTGTTTAAAACGTTTTTATTGAAAGAGACAACCAAAAACTCGCCTGGCGCGATAGCAGTGTCAGTCGGCAATGCCTGCGGTGAAGTTGAGGCGTTGTCATCGTCAATTTGCCAGCCGGACAAATTGATAGTTGTATTATTTATATTGACAAGCTCCACCCATTCTTTATCTCTGTTGGTTGGCCAAGGCAGGAATTCGTTGATGAAAACTTGCTGCGAGTACTGATATCCCGGCGCGGGGGTTGGCGAGGGCGTAGAGGTGTCTATAGGGGCAGGGGAGTCGCTCGGCGCAGGGCTGGGGGTCGGTGTTGGTGTGGAAGCCCTACTGCTGTTTGTCGCTTTTGGCGTACCCTGAATAATATTTCCCTTAGCGTCAATCGAAATGCCAGCCCCGCTATTACTGTGCCAATTTGTCGCTAGGGGTGGTAAGTCTGGGTTTGTCCTCTCCATTGTTTGATAGTCGGGGCTTGCTTTGCCCGCAAACCATCCCAGCGAGCAGTCAATTTCATCAATAATATTTCCGCCGGAGTCTTTTAGGGAAATTTTTTCACCGTCATTTGATAAACCGCTACCACCCCAACTGCCAAATAAATCAGCTGGTATGCTTGTAACGGAATCGTCTGTTCGTTCAATTAAATAATATGAATTTGCGGCAACGGAATTTTTTAGAGTGATAATTAATTTATTTTCGATTTCGTTTAGAGACCAGCCCTCTATTGAGATTGGTTCGTTTGAATTATTATAAAGCTCAATCCATTCATCGGCAGAAGAAGCCTTAGTTCCCATCCACGCAACTTCATTGATAACCACTTGCGCCCAAACGATTTTTGGCACAATAAAAAAAGCAGCGGATAAAAAAACCGCAGTGATTAATATTTTTTCTTTAAGACGCATTTTATTTTTTTACTTCCCCCTTTTTAAAGGGGGATTGAGGGGGATTTAAATCCTCCCTAACCCCGTAAAGGGGCGTGGCCCCCACGGGGCTTTACGCCCTCCTTTAAAAAGGAGGGAAATATTTTATATTCGCGGATTGGTACCAAGGGTTTTTAAGTACTCCTGATGAGCTTGCAAAATTTTATCCTGGACCAACGTGGCGTTAGGGATCTCGCGAAAGACCACTGCGTTGGCTTGGCCGGAAATTTTAATTTCCGCGTCGCCGTATTTAAAGAAAGCGGCTAAGGGTCCGCCAGTTTTTATGGCCACGCCCTGGATATTGTTGATGCCATAGGTCATCACCAGCCGCTTGAAAAGCCCCATTTGCTGGATGTCAATGATTTTTTGGTTGGTTAAAATCCATAAGTCCAAATACCAGTCCACCCAAATTAAAACACCCCAGCCAAAGCATAAAAACCAAAATAGCCAGGCAAAATACCAAAAAAGCAAAGCAGCGGCTTGTTCATTGGCCGGCGATAAATTTAAAAACGCTAGAGCAAAAGCAGTAAGCCAGGGTAAAACAGCCAGTATTATCGGTTTTAACATCGCGATGGCGACAAAAAACCAATGCCGCCGGGCCATTAAAATGATTTGTTCGTTTTGGGATAAAGTGAATGCTGGCATAAAAAAGATTTCCTCTCCCCCTCAGACGAGGGGGAGAAAGAGAGGGGGTGATGAAAAATTCATTACATCACCTCACCCCAACCCTCTCCTCGACCGAGGAGAGGGGGCAGAATAGAATATAAAATTATAAGTTTTCCCACGGCACCCCAGAAAAAATCCAATAGCCCACGAAAATAAAAATTATAGACAAAACCGCGATAATGGCAATGGGCTGGCGGTGGTTTTTATTAGGCAGTTTATATTGGAATAAATGATAAAACACCGCGCCCAGAAAAATAATCGCGGCAAGTAAAACAATTAAGCCGGTGGTTAAAGAAACAAGGAAAAACATTCTATTTAAAAGTATTATTTAAAACAATTTTTCCTGTGGCTCGTCCGGATATTTGAGGTCCGGGTGCTCATAGGCCGAACGTGTGGCCACGCGGATACAAATTAAATTTACCTTAACTTTTTCAGTGATTTTAAAATTTTACCCTTACCGGCGGCGATGGTCGCTCGGCTGGCATTTAACTCTTTTTGGGTTTTATTCGGCAAAAAATTTCGCTTGGAAACTATGGGGCGGCCTATGCGCCTCTCAATTTGTTTTCTGGTTGAACCGGCGATTTGGCCGCCGATTCGGGCATCTGTTTTTAATTTCGGCACGCCTTGCGAATTTTCAGTTTTACGAATTTCCGTCGTTGTTCGTTCGCTTAGCATTGTTAAGATTAATTCAAAATCGTCCATGTGGTCGCGCAGATTTTCCCGCTTCAGCCCCTTCAATTTTTTGTATTCTTGGGGAATCAGCCCGAAAGTCGCTTTGGAAATTTCCGCGGTTAAAATTTCGTAATCCTTTTGTTCCCGCGCGCCGCGCTTTTGCCATTCGTCCGTCAGCTCTTCGCGAATCGCGATACCACGCATTCGTTTTTCAATCCAGTCGTCCGGATAACCTTTTAACTTATAGAGTATTCTTGTCCGCTTGGTTGCCAGTTCGGGATTTTCTATTTCTCGCACCCGCTCATAGCCAACCTTAGACAACCAGCGCTTGAGCGGCTCGGCTTTGGGCGAGGGGACGGATTGGATGATGCGGAATATACCTTCGGTATTAGCGCAGTCGGTTTCGTAAAATTTTCCATCAGATGCTTCTAATTTCAGTCCGTGACAAAATGTCACGACCTCACTTCCTTCTTCGGTGAGCCGTTGTTTTAGTTTTCTCCAATAAGCGCCAGCGTCTACGCTATTGGTTAGCACCCCAATTACATCCACAACCGAAAACCACCATTCTTTTTGCCAAAGAACTTTTCGGATGGTCTTGCCTCGGAAAATGGCTAAGTGGGTATTTGGATTTTTGGTATCGGGCATAGATATATTATAGTAAAATTTTTTAAATCCCTCCCCTGCGCTACGCCGTAGGCTTCGGCGAGGCGAGCAGCCTCCCTTTATGGAAAGGGAGGAGTAAAAAATTAAAACAATTTCTTCTGCGGCTCGTCCGGGTATTTGAGTCCCAGGTGCTCGTAGGCCGAGCGCGTGGCAACGCTAAGCCGCGAATTCAAAGGTTTTTACTTTGTTTTTTAAGATATAAGCCAGTCCTTCCGCTTCTATCTCTAAGTCAAAGTGGGACTGCAGATTAAGCCAAAATTGCGGAGAAGTGTTGAAGTATTTTCCCAAACGGAGTGCTGTGTCCGCGGAAATAGCGCGCAAGCCATGCACGATTTCATTAATTCGGCGCGGCGCAACTCCAATATCCTTGGCCAGGCGATACTGGCTGATAGCGAAGGGAGTTAAAAATTCTTCCATTAATATCTCTCCCGGGTGAATTGGTTTAATTTTTTTAGTCATATGATTATTTATGATAATCTATTATCTCTACTTCATAGGCATTTTGTTGGTGCCATTTAAAGCATATTCGCCACTGATCATTGATACGAATGCTGTGTTGCCCCCGCTTTTTACCTCTCAGTTTTTCCAAGTGGTTAGCTGGCGGTATTCGCAGGTCGTTTATTGAATCGGCGGCGGCCACCATCCATAGTTTACGCATGGCCGTTCCTTGAATTGAGGCGGGGAGCTTAGAGGAGGACTCTCTATTAAATATTTTTCTGGTTTCTCTGCATTTGAA
Organism: Patescibacteria group bacterium; assembly: GCA_018826025.1. Lineage (GTDB taxonomy): Bacteria > Patescibacteriota > Minisyncoccia > Portnoybacterales > GWB1-42-6 > UBA8475. The sequence continues at coordinate 569 of JAHKAK010000001.1, read as the reverse complement.
GCTCTTTATCATGGGCTGAGTTCATATTAACGCGACACGATAATATTGTCAAGCGTTATTAGTTGTTGATAAAAAATTTGCTCTATTTTCAGTTGTCGACAATTTGTAGACAACTGAAAATCTTCTTTGCTTTTCTAGAACAGTTTCTCCTGTGGCTCGTCCGGGTATTTAAGGCCCAGGTGTTCGTAGGCCGAGCGCGTGGCGATGCGGCCGCGCGGGGTGCGGCCGATAAAGCCCAGTTGCAGTAAATAAGGCTCGTAGACATCTTCTATGGTATCTTGCTCTTCATGGACGACTGCCGCCAAGGCTTGCAGGCCAACCGGCCCGCCGTCAAATTTTTCAATGATATGGCGCAGGATTTGCCGGTCAACAGGTTCCAGCCCCAGCTGGTCAATTTCCAGCATGGCCAGGGCTTGTTGGGCCAAGTCAGCCGTTATTTGACCGTTGCCGCGCACTTGCGCAAAATCCCGCACGCGCTTCAGCAATCTGTTAGCCACGCGCGGGGTGGAGCGAGCGGATTGGGCGATAATATCAATGGCGGTCGGCTCGGTCATAATATTTAAAACTCT
>JAHKAK010000037.1 GCA_018826025.1 Patescibacteria group bacterium | reverse complement strand
TGATAATAAAAGCAATGGACAGCTTAACTAATAATGAATGAACTAAACCCGAGTCTCTCGTTTTAGGGGGGAGCGGGTTTTATTGTTTTAAATAAACCACAGATAATGCGGATTTATAACGGATTATACGGATATTAAATCCGCTCTATCCGCCTCAAATCCGCATTATCTGTGGTAAGAAGGGAGGTGAAATAAATGTTATTACAATCATGGACAGAAGTGACGGTGAATTCGTTCCAGGAAATTTGGGGCGGGTTTATCGGTTTTTTACCGAGTTTGCTTGGCGCCTTAGTGGTATTTTTAGTAGGCTGGGCAATTGCGGTGGGCTTAGAAAAATTAATTGCGCAACTGCTTCGTGCTTTGCGAATTGATTCGGGGCTGGAAAAGGTGGGCTTGGGCCAGTTTTTTGAAAAAGCGGGAATAAAAATGGATTTTGCGGGATGGCTTAGTACTTTTGTTAGGTGGTTCTTGATTTTGGTGTTCTTACTAGCAGCCACGGATATTTTGAATCTTAACGAAGTTTCGGTCTTTTTGCGCAGTATTTTAAATTATATTCCGAGCGTCGTGGTTTCAGTTGTAATTTTAGCGGTGGCTTTTTGGCTGGCTAATGTTTTGCGTAAAATTGTGCAAGCCAGCGTGGCCGCTTCCAATATTAAAGCGGCGGCGTTTCTGGGCACCTTAACTTATTGGGCGTTGGTGATTTTTGGAATTTTCGCGGCTTTGATACAGCTGGGTATCGCTTTCGCTCTGCTGCAAACTTTAATTACGGGTCTTATCGCCATGCTGGCTTTGGCCGGCGGTTTGGCGTTTGGCTTGGGGGGTAAAGACGCGGCAGCCAGTTTCTTGAGCCGGTTGCGAAAAGAAATTACTGAATAAATTGTTTGTGTTTTGATGTCAAAACGCAAAAACCCTTCGTTAAATAACGAGGGGTTTTTGGGTTTAATTTTAACCTCACCCTAACACTCTTCTTCAAAAGGAGAGGGAAGAGTTTTATTTTGGCTAGCGAGGATGATGCGTCCCGTAAGACGGGACATATCATCCGAGCGAAGACAAAATACAGGGTTTTTAATACCCCGCAGCTCTGCTGCGGTTGGGATATTCCTTTTTTGAGTCCAGAGCTCTGCTCTGGGGTTTAATACCCTTTATTTTAGGACTTGTCTGATTATATCGCTGTGGCCGCGGAGAAAGTCGGAGACATCCAGTGGTTTGCCTCCTTCCATCTGAAGCTTTTTGACGATTAACGCGCCATCACCGGTTTGGACAATTAAATCACTGGTCTCGGTCAAAAAGATTTTGCCGATTTGCTGGCCGTAGTTTCTCTCTACCGCGTCGGCTTGTATAATTTTGATTTTAGACCCTTCGACTCGGCCTTTGGCCTCGCTCAGGGAATAATCAAGGAGTGTAGCGTGTGATCCGGGCCAAGGGGTATAGGCGCGGATTTGGCGTTCAATGGCCAGCGCTGATTTTTGCCAATCAATTTGACCGTCTTCTTTGGTGATAATTTTCGTGAAAGTCGCTTGGCTGTCGTCTTGCGGCTGAGGCGTGATTTGGGCAGTTAACCAGTCAGGTAGGATCTTAAGAAGCAAGTTAGCACCGAGTTCGGATAGTTTATCGGATAGTTCAGGGGTAGTCAGTTTGTCATTGCGAGGGGTCGTAGGCGACGTGGCAATCTCGCCCGCGCTTCGCCCAAGGCTTCGGCTGGGCGAGTGGACGGCGGCAGTATTACGAGATTGCTTCGCTTCGCTCGCAACGACAGAACTCAAAGATATTCTTTCTTGTGCTATTATTGGTCCGTGGTCAATTTGTTCATCCATTTTATAAATTGTCACGCCAGTGGCAGCGTCGCCGTTTAGGATGGCGGCTTGGATGGGCGAGGGACCGCGATATTTGGGCAGAAGCGAAGGATGGATGTTTAAGCAGCCATATTTTGGCGCGAGCAAAATTTCTTTGGGCAAAATCAAGCCGTAGGCGGTGGTGACAATTAAGTCGTGAGGTGTGGTTTTCAGAGTATCGGCTAATTCGTGCGAATTAGCCGGCTGGAAAACCGGAATATTATGTTTTTGCGCTAAGATTTTAGTTGGCAAGGGAGTTAAATTTTGCTTGCGGCCAACCGGCTTATCCGGCGCGCAAAAAACCGCAACGGGCTTATAGCCGCTGTTGATCAATTTTTCCAAGATCGGCACGGCAAAATCCGGCGTACCGAGGAAAATGATTTTTTTATTGACTTTTATTTGATTTTCTTGCATATTTAAATAAAGGAGATTAGTGAGGATTGTGGTTCTTTTTATGTACAATCATGAAAGGAGGGATCAAATGATAGTCTATTTAAAAAGATTGGTTTTGTTCGTTTTTTTTGTCGGTTGGGCTCCTTTAGTTCTTAGCCCTGTTTGGATTTTAGCGAGACTCTTTTCTGTCAGATTTAACGAATTCATTGCTGTCCAGTTGCGTTTAATTGTTACCATTGGTGACCTGGTGGTGGCGGGAATTATTGTGTCTCTATCAGCTTTTATTTTTTTGGGTTTAATAGAAGACCTCGAAAAGCCTAAAACCTATTTTTCCCCTTGATTTTTGCCGGGTGGCTAACGCCATCCGGTTTTTTATAACAAACTTTCCGGGTCTACGTCTATTTCCCGCATGCGAATGGCGCAAATACATGCGAATTGCGCCCATACGAATTTTATAACAGGTTTTCGGAGTCTACGTCTATCTTCCAGCCGGTTGGAACGTATTGAAGCAGGGAGTTGCGGCGGCGGAGGAAGTCGGGGGCGGTAAAAATCCCCCCAAAGCTGAGCTTAGCTCTGGCCAACCCCCCTTTTTCAAAGTGGGGAGTAGGAAAGGGTAAAAACTTGATGATAATATTCCAAACGTATTTGCCTCGTTCGCGTGGCAGGAAAGCAGGGAGGGCGGGGGAGATCTCTATATCGTTTTTGCCCCCCCCTTTTAGTTGAGGAGGGGGTTGGGGGGAAGTGGTGTCTGAAAGTTGAGGTTCAACACCCCCCCCTAATCCCCCTTCACCCCGCCTCTCGCGAGAGGCGGGGCAAGTCTGAGGAGAAGAGGTTAATTGGTTATTTTTACTATACTCGGAATTGTTTTGTTCCGCAAACGCGGGACTCGCGATGACATTGTTTAGTTTCGTCGCCCCGCTGAGCGGGGCAATAGCCAAGCTTAGCTTGGCCGCTAAAATTTTTGCTTCCTGCCCCGCTTTTTTGCCGTCGCGGTGACGAAAAGTTAGTTTGATGATTTGGGAGAAAGGTGGGTAATTTAAGGTTTTGCGAGTGGCCATATCTTCTTTCGCGAAACCCGCGTAGTCGTTATTTTTTACGTATTTTAAAACGGAATTGTCGGGGTTGTAGGTTTGGATGATAAAAATTCTGTCATCGCGAGCGACCGTAGGGAGCGTAGCGATCCCGTGGGTGGCAGTAATATTACGGGATTGTTTCGTCGGCTTGTGTCTCCTCGCAATGACAGATTGAAACGCCATTATTGTTTGCCAGGTTCGTTCGCCTGAGCGAAAGTCGGGGATATGTAATAATGTGTCGGCGGAGAGCAGACCTATTACGGCTGGTTGAGCTGTGGTTAGTTCTGTCGGCCAGGAAAAGATCATTTGGGTGGCGATTAAAATATCGGTTTTATGGTTTATGAAATCCGCGATAATTTTTTGTTGATCTTTAGGTTTGGGAGAGTTATCACTGTCCAAGCGCAGAATTTTAGCGTTGGGGAAAAACTTTTTCGTTTCCGTTTCGATTTTTTGCGTGCCACTCCCTACGGTTTTTATCCGCCAGCTTTGGCAAACAGGACAGGTGGCGGGCGGCGCGTCTTTTAAGCCGCAGTGGTGGCAGAGTAAAGAAGGTTTATTATTTATTAAATGATACGCTAACGGCGCGTCACAATTAGGACATTTGGCAATATAGCCGCAGTCGCGGCAGAGAATAAAATTGGCGGCGCCGCGTCGGTTGATAAATAAAATTATTTGTTTGTTATCGGTGAGAGCTTTTTTGACGGCTTCGTATAAAGAGATGCTAAAGATAGAAAAATTGCCGTCTTTGAGTTCCTGACGCATATCGATGATGACAGGTGCTATTATATTGTCATTTTGAGCCGTAGGCGAAGAATCTAGCGGCTTTGCTGCGCGGGTCGCTACGCTCCCGCGAGATCCTTTGCGGAGTTTATACTGAGCGAAGCGAATGTGTTCAGGATGACAGAAATCTTTAAATGTAATTTTACATTTAAAGATTTCTGTCAGCTTTTGCGCGATTAGACGGCTATCATAATGCGGGAACATGTCCCAGGATTTATGGTTAGGATTATTAGCGTCTTCAACGAGAACCTCTTTTAAATTAGCAAAAGGCAGGAAGAGTGCTGAGCGTGTACCGATAATTGTTTGCGCTCGGCCGGTTTTAATTCTCCACCAGGTTTTATTTAGTTGTTTGGCCTTTAAGCCGCTATGCCATAAGGCCGAATTTTTATGTTTGACGGCGATTTTTTCTGTTTGAGTAACAGTTGGCACAATGATTAGTTTTTGTCTCTTGGCAGTAGTCGGTAGTCGGTAGTCGGTAGTCGGTTTTTTAGACAACATCATTTTGGCAAAAATTCCCGGCGAACAGAAATAGTATTGCCCTAAAAATAAAGCCAGTTCAATTTGTTGTTTAGTTAGAATCGGCTTGACCGAAATTATTTTAGTGATATTGCGCAGTTCAAAGCTGGCGCTTTTTATTTCCATTTTATGGTTGGCCAGATCGTGGCTGCTAACAACGACGCCTTCTTCCTGGCGGCGGCCCAGCGGAATTTGCACTAACACGCCGGCCTTAAGTTTTGAATCGTAAAAATAGCTCAAAATTTGAGGTTGGGCGTGGGGGATCCGAGTGAGAGGGATGATATCTATGAGATACATGTTTTGATTTGATTTTAGCATTGGCTATGCTAATATAGCAATATAGATTATTCTACTTTTCTGTAACCAGAAAAGTAGCAAAAGAGTTTCCGCGCGACGATAAAATTTTGAGAAAATAAAATTCGCCTCGCTAAATTTGCTATGCTCAACGCCCCAACCTGACGGTCGGGGCCCCACCACGTCACGCAAATTTTTAACGCTCGGCTCATTATTATTTTATAACAAAATTTTTCGTATGCGCGGAGGGATAATCAATAAAGAAGACAATGAAAAGACGGATATTTATTGCTATAAACTTACCGGAGAAGCTCAAAAAACGGCTAAAAGAATATCAGGAACAGCATGATGCGCTACCGGTGCGTTGGACTAAAACAGCCAGTCTTCATTTAACGCTTGTTTTCATCGGCTACGTTGATAAT
>JAHKAK010000036.1 GCA_018826025.1 Patescibacteria group bacterium | reverse complement strand
CTTGTAGCCAGCATTAGCGCTCGCCCACAATACTATCCAATTCCTCAAAAGTCGTAATTTTTTCCAGAATTTTAATCACGCCGTCTTGATACATAGAAACAAAGCCTTTGCTTTTGACCAATTCTAAAATTTCCGCGTGAGAGGGCAGTTTGGTGATAATTTTTTCAATATCCGGGTCAACGTGAATAATTTCAAACACGCCCACGCGTCCCTTATAGCCGGTATTATTGCATTTGGCGCAACCCTTGCCCCGTGCCAGCTTTAAGTCGTTGGTTACAGCCGGTGTTTTAACGGTTGGCGGCAGCCCCTGCAGGGCTTTGGTTATTTTGGCTTTTTCGGCGGCGCTGGGCGCATACTCTTCAACGCAGAATTTGCAAACGCGGCGCAATAATCTTTGTGCCAGCATATCAAGTAGCGCGGAAGACAGGGAAGTCGGGTTGGCGCCCAAATCAATAAAACGGGGAATGGCGCCAGCCGCGTCGTTGGTATGAAGCGTGGAAAAAACAATGTGGCCGGTGAGCGCGGCCTGAATAGCAATTTCGGCTGTTTCTTTGTCGCGGATCTCGCCGACTAAAATCACATCCGGGTCTTGCCGCAAAATGGCGCGGAGTCCCGCGGCAAAAGTGTAGCCATGTTCAGTTTCAACTTGCGTTTGAGTGATGCCGTCTAAATGATATTCCACCGGGTCTTCCAGGGTGATAATTTTAATTTCCGGATCCGTCACTTCTTTTAAAAAAGCGTAGAGGGCCGTGGTTTTGCCCGAGCCCGTGGGACCGGTGGTGACAATCATGCCATTAGGTTTTTTAATCTCGGTGATTAACCGTCCGTATAAGTCTTCCCGAATGCCCAGGTCTTTGATGTTTAAATTAATACTTTTGGGATTAAGTAAGCGCATCACGACATTTTCGCCGTTAGGACCGGGAATCACTGATACGCGCACTTCAATTTCCGTGTCGCTCAATTTTATGGTGAAGCGGCCGTCTTGGGCTTTGTTGTGGACATTCAAAATCATGCCGGCCAGAAGCTTTAAGCGTGAGATGACCAAGCCGTAAGTCTTTTCGGACAAGGAAACTACGTTGTGTAGCACGCCGTCAACGCGGAAGCGAAATAAAGCGCCCGCTTCCTTGGTCTCAAGATGAATGTCGGAGGCGTCGTTTTGCATGGCGCCGGCGATTATCACTTCTAAGACCCCGGTGGCGCTATCCTGCGGCGTCGCCTCAACTTTATTTTTAATATCCGCCAGAGATTTTATTTCGTTTTGTAACTCGGTTAAGGATTCAGTGGAAATTTCTACTTGTCCCGTGATATCTTTGCCTTTTTGTTTGGTGGTTTTATAGCGTTCTGTCGCCTGCGCCAGGCTGTGGCCGGAAATTAAAAACAGTTGGCAGGTAAATTTTTTAGTCAAAGAATCAATGATTTTTTTGGTGGCCGGGTTCTCGGGGTTAACCGTGGCCAGCTTTAGATTATTCTCGGTCTTGCCGATAGCGACAATTTGGCCGGCGAGGGCGTCTTTTTCTGAAATTAAAAACAGCGCGTCCGAATTAATCGGCACGGCTGTTAAATTTAAATAAGGCAATTTTAATTTCGCGGCTAAAAGCTGGGCGCGCGATTCTTCCTCGCGCAGACGGACATCAGCCAGCTTTTGTTCCAGCTTTTCTTCCAGCGGATTTTGGCGGGGAGAGTTAGGCATAGCGTAAATAAAAATAGTTATAGAATTGCGTTTGTCATTCTGAAATCCGCATTTTGCGAGGCGGAGAATCTTTTTTATCACGGATTTCGCAGATTTAGGGCGGATGATGCGGACATAAAAATGCGCATCCGCGCCATCCGTAAAAAATCAGCATTATCCGTGGTTCTACTTTAATTTTAAGCTATTGGAGCGAGTTTAGCAATACAGTCAGTTTTTCTTTAACGCTTTGAGCGGTTGCCTCGGCTGTCTTAATCAGCAGCCGTTCGTTCTTGACGCTGCCGTTCATCTCTATGGCAAGTTTTTGCAGAAGCTCGGTTTTTTTTGACTGCGCGATCAATGAAATAAAATTATTGTTGTCCGGCCAGAGAACAACGCTTAAATTAAACAAAGGGAAGAGCTCATTGATTTCGTCTAAAATAAAAGGCAAATCATCGGCTGAGGTGGCGGTGGCGGCAAAATCATTGGGCTCGGCCAAGAGCCAAATAATTTTTTTAGTTTCGTCAAAATCCGCGCGGCCCATCAGGCGGCCCAGCAGCTTTAAGCAATTTAGCGGTTTGGTTTTGTATAAATTTTTAATGATGATTTCCTGATCCGCTCCTTGGGTAATCAAGCGGGAGGCTAAATTCAGGGCTTGTGGCGTGGTGCGGTTATTTTGCCAGCTGTGGGTTTTAACAATGAGGCCGGTCAGGAGGCTGGTGGCTACGGCCGAATTAATCAAGTTTTGGCCCAAGCTCTCAATTAGCCCGGCCACAATTTCCGCGCAGGACGAAGCAATTGGCTCAATTAAGTTCACTTCGCCAAAGCCTTCGTTGCCGGCTGTGTGGTCAATATTTAAAATTGGCTTGTTGAAAAAAAGTTCGCTGTTGGTGTTAAAAATGGCGCCCAAGCTTTCCAAGTCCGGCGCATCCAGCGTAATAATCAGGTCATAATAAAAGGGGCCGGGCTCCAATTTAATGTCGCGCTGCTGGATGCTTTGCGGCGTGGCCAGAAAAATTTTAAGCACCCTATCTTCTGTTTCGTAGCGCAGGCGCGAAATTTTGTTTTGGCTGGTATCAATGGAGATAACAAAATCGCGCAAGGAAGTGAGCTGATTTTTTAAGCTTCCCGCGTTATCCAAAAATTTTAATTTATCCGGTGCGCTATCCGTGCAAACAACTTCCACTTTTTTGTTTAATTTTTTCAGCGTTGCCGCTAAGGCCAAGGCCGAACCCAAAGAGTCGCCGTTCGGCCCCTCGGGCAGAGCGATCAAAATATTATGGCTTTTTTGGAGGAGATTAAGGGCTTGTTGTTGCGGCGTGAGCATGGAGATTTAATTATTTCCCCCTTTGTAAAGGGGGATAAAGGGGGATTTAAATCCTCCCCAACCCTCCTTTTTAAAGGAGGGAGTTGCTAACATTAAAATTTTACATTTTTTACTAAGGCGTTATGTCAATTTATCGCATTTTGGAAAGCGGGTCAAGAGCGTGTACAGTATTTTATTCTTCGACCAAGCGAGACAGAGCAATAGCGATGGCGAGCGCGTGGAGAAGTTAGGCTTGTCCTGAGCCAGCCGAAGGATTCTTGACTCGAGTTTACCCTGAGCGAAGTCGAAGGGCTCGAACAATAAAGCCGCTTTTATAAAAAAGAGACCAGCTATTGACAAACCACGTGGATTTGGTATAATATAGGCAG
>JAHKAK010000035.1 GCA_018826025.1 Patescibacteria group bacterium | reverse complement strand
TCTTTTGCCAGAGACAGGCCTCTCGTCATTTCTGCCCATAGTGTTTGCGCGAGAGAAACCTCTCAGATTCCCCCCGATCGGTAGACTGAGAGAGCTGAACCAGCAGGGATGATCCGGTTTCTTATCGCGGCGGTCGACTCCCGCTCCATGAGATTCCAGTGCTCTCCTGGCCCGAAAAGACTTATGTATCGGCATAGGCATCCGCACTCTGGCAGGTGCGAGAATTGTCCAGAGGCATTTATGTCAGCGATGCTGACGTCGAGATGTCAAAAGACGTCGAGAGCCTTAGGATAGACCGCCATTTGGTCTCCGATCTTTCATCGCACATGCCTGGTCGAAAGCGCAGGATGCTCGACCGCGTAGAAGAGTATCAGAAAATAATCATCCGGATGCCAAATAGTGATATTTTTGGCAGCTATTTTTTTTTGGTCCTCCGGCAAAAGACAGCCGGCCGCGATAAGCTGTTTGGTCTTATATTTATCCAGTTGCGCCAAAGCGCGGTGCACCGCGCTTTGGCGCACCGAACAAAAGTTAACAACGATCAAATCCGCCTCGGCCGCATCATTAACGGGGTTATGTCCTTGTTCTTTAAGTTTAGTTGAGATTTTTTCGGCATCAGATTTGTTCATCTGGCAGCCATAAGTAAAAATGCAGTATTTCATAAGATTTATTCATTCTTGCCCCGTTATCGCCACAGGCGATTTTACGGGGTGGCATCCGTATGTAAAAATAGAGTATCTCATATAGATTGTTCATCTTTACCTCGCGTAAAGCGGCGTGGCCGCAACGCGGCTTTACGCCGTGGTCCCATCTCGGCGGGACTTTACGGGATGACAGCCATAGATGAAGATGTGGTATTTCATGCAAGAGAAGCAACTTTATGCAAAAAAACTCGCGCAAGTTAACGCTAAATTGCGTCTATTTTGCGTTTTTATTTTTTGCGTTAGTTGGCTTCTATGTTAACAAAACAGCGGGCTTTTTTCAAGCGCCGCCGAGAGCCGGTATTTATTCGTTTTATATTTGTGTGAATTCGTGTAAATTAGCGGTATTTAGTCTTTGAAATCAACCGGAATTGAAATTTTATTAATTTCCGAACCGTCTTCGAGAGAATTAACAAAAATTTCTACTATGCCCTTGGTTCGGGTTGGTCTTTTATAAGCGATAGAGGAACTAAACGGGGACATTTTTTGGCTTTCTTTAATCTTAATTTGTTTTTGAGCCAAGACTAAGCCGGAAGCGTCTTTTATCCTAATTTGTAAAACTGTTTCAAGGATTAATGCTTGGCCGGAAATTATGAAGGGGCTTTTTATTGCCTCGTTAATCTTGGGTGAAGTTATTTTCATTATTTTATTTTCTAACGGTGAATTGATTTTTAAAAAATCTGACAGCAACGAAATTTCTTTGCTGCCGGTTTCTTCTATTGACCAAAGCAAAAAACCAAAAAAAGCTATAGCCACTAATGCCGTTAGTAGCAGACGTTCGCGATTGAATTTAAGATGCCGGTTATTCATTATATCTTATTCTACCATATAGTTAATTGAATAAAATTATAAATTGAGTTGCCAGCTGGCTGAATTGTGGCGGCAGAAGCCAGCCGTAAGACAGCGGAGCGGTGATGATGAAGCCGAAAATAATTAGCGCAATTGTTATCCAAAAAAAAGTTTTTGATTTTGAACGGAAATTAATCAATAATAAACTTAAAATTAAAATCGCGTACATCGCTGTTGGCAAATAATGGTAGAGAAAGGCCACGCGATTAACAAAAATAAACGGCAGAAGATTGGCAAAATAACCAAGCAATAAAATATAAAAAATGGGGGATAATCGGCGCCGACTGTTTTTTGTAGTTGAGGATAAGAGAACAAAAATAAGACTTAATCCTGCCAGCCACCAAAGAACAGGGTTGCCGGAAAAATATATTCTGGCTTGCCAGCCAGGCAGAGCGTCAAGGGTATCTTGATTCCAGTAATAAACCGGTTTGCTGTTTAAGGGCCAAGCATACCACTTGCTGCCAAAAGGATGTTCGGCGGTAAGATTAGCGTTGGCGGTATACATAGTTTTATTGAGCTCCGTGAATTTTTGCCAAAAATTAAGCGGCTGGAAAACATTATCGCGGCCGTATTTTAATTCTTGTTGGAAAGACTGGCTCATAAAAGCATCGCCAGGGCCGGAATTGGGCAGAAGTTTAAAATGGAGATAGAAGGGGAGAAGGTAAATTATAAAGGCGATAAGCAAGACAACAAAAAAACCGAGCAGGCTCTCTTTAAATAAAGCGAATTTTGTCATTCTGAGGCCGTAGGCATGAGCTAAGCTCAGCTTTGCCGAAGAATCTTTAATAGATTCTTCGCGAAGTTTATACTGAGCGGAGCGAATGTGCTCAGGATGACTCACAGAAGAAGACAGATAAAGAGCTAATTTTTTACTGAATACCTTAACCAACAAAACAACGCCCATAATCCCAATTACTGCCAGCCCCGTCCATTTAACAGAAATTGTCAGTCCTGCAAACGCGCCGGTCAGCGCCAGATACCCAAACCATTTGGCGTTAAATTTGGTTTGTTGTTGCCATAAAAAGAAAAAGCTAAGCGTCAAGACTTCAAAGCAGAGCATGAAGATATCAACGAGGATGAATTTTGACTGCACCAGAAACGCGTTATCCAGCAAAATTAAAAAGCCGGCAATCAGCGCGGTCTGGCGCGAACGGCTGAGCAGATAGGCGAGCCACGAAAAAAACAGAACAAAAAGCGCGCCAAAAAAGGCGGGTAAAAATCGCAAAGTCAGCAAAATGTTAGCGGGCAGGTTTTCGCCGATTTTTTCAAAATCAAAAACCGGATTAAGGCCGGTCAGTCTAACAAAGCCGGCGATCATTAATTTGCCCAGCGGCGGATGGATGTCAAAATAGTATTGGCCTGTTGAATAGGCTGCCACGAATTTGCCGAAATGCACTTCGTCAAAAACGACTTGGGCGGGGTAGCTTAAGAAAGCGAAATGGATGATGAAAGACAAGACGGCGAGGAAAATAAAGGGCCAGGATTTTTTTAGAAAAGATTTCATTAGTTTCAAATGTAAATATCAAAATTACAATTTAAAATTTAACTCACCCCGCCCCTCTCTTTAAAAAAGAGAGGGAGTTCCTCCTCTTTTTCTAAAGCCAGCTTAGCTGGCTAAAGAGGAGGCTTGCCCTTCCGTAGTTTCGCCGTGGCGGGACGAAGGAGGAGATCGTTTGCGATATGATGAACGGCTTGCGTTCGCTGATTGGTTTGCATCGGAAGCAGTTAAGGCAGTCATAGATAGCGGCGATAGTGGCAAAGACGAAGACCGAATTCCTTTTTGCCTCCTTATCAG
>JAHKAK010000034.1 GCA_018826025.1 Patescibacteria group bacterium | reverse complement strand
CCCGGCCTTTACGAAGCGGGGTGAAAACTTCTTTTTTGCGAGATAGAGTATTATACAAATAAATTGGCATTAAGATTCGATTAGGTGTTAATAATATTTTTTGATCGTCGGATGATTTTGTCCCAGTGATTCTCTCAGGTAAAGATGCGAGATATGGCGCTGGCGTAATTTTTTAAAGCGTTCGGTGTCAAAATGAAGATTTTTAACCAGCAGAGAAGCATACTTGCCGCCGAGAAAATGGGGCAGGATGACATAGTCGGCTCCCTTGTCGTATAAAATCATCGCATCGCGGATATTGTGAGCAACCATCATAGCAATCGTTACTGGGTTTTGATGCTTTATTCTCTCCAAAATTAGGATGTTGGTTTCAAGCGCGGGAATTGTCGAGATTGCCATCTTGATTTTTTGAAAATTTAATGATTCAAGAAAGCAAATATCGCTGGCATCGCCGTATTCGTTATTCGCTCCGATTCGGTCAAGCTGTTCGATTGTTTGCGGGTTGTAGTCAATAACCAGAAATTCCTTTTCCATTTTTTTGAATGTTTCAAGAAAATCAAAGCCGATCCGGTTATAGCCAAAAAGAATAAATTCATAGTCTTTCTTTCTTTTTTCTTTTTCAAAAATCTTTTTTCTTTCAAAGACGCCGAGGTACCTAGAGATAATATTGAAGATTTTTTCCGAATAGAGAATGAAATAAGTCGAACCGGAAATCGTAATAAGGCCAACCAGCGTGACCAGCGAAAGAATTTCCGGTCTCAAGTGATTAAACTTTATTCCCAAGACGATCAAAATTAAAGAAAATTCGCTGATTTGAGCGACGGTTAATCCCGTTTGGAAACTCGTTTTTTTTCGGTAGCCCAAAATTCCCATGATAATCATCAAAATAAGGGGGTTGCCTATAAGAACAAGCGCCGAGAGTATCAGGCCGGGAATTAAAAGTGACCGGAGGTCCCCAACGATCATCTGTGAACCTAAAAGGACGAAAAAAAGGATGATAAAAAAATCTCGGAGCGGAATTAATCGCGCGCTGATCTCATGGCGCAAGGGTAAGGCCGAAAGCGCGACGCCGGCAATAAGGGCGCCGCTTTCCAAGGAAAACCCTATGTTTTTAAATAGGGCGGCCAAGCCGATTCCCCAGGCAATGGAAAAAATAAACAGAAGTTCCTGGGAGCTAGAAAGAAAACGATTGAGTTTTGGCAGGAAAAAGAAGGAAATAAGAAAAATTATTAAAATGGCTAGTGCGCCTCTTAGAGACAGAAACCCAATTTTTGCCAGAGAATCTTTTCCGACCGAAACAAGGGGGATGATAAAGAGTAAAAATATGGCAATGAGATCCTGCACCAGCAAAAAGCCAATTGATATTTTGGCGTATAATTTTTCCAGGTCACCTTTGTCGGAGATAAGTTTTAAAATGATAATCGTGCTGCTGAAAGCCAGCGCCATGGAAATATAAAGCGAGGTGAGAATTGAAAATCCCATGGCCAGACAAATAAAATATCCCACAAAGGAAGTAATGATCACTTGGCCAAAACCGGCGATCAAAGAAACTTTGCCGAATTCTTTTATGACGTATGGGGTTAGGCTAAGGCCGACGATGAAGAGCAAAAACGAAATGCCTATTTCACTGAAAAGCTGAAAGGTGTCGTGGGATCGGATTAAATTTAAAAAGAACGGTCCAACTAAAAGACCGGTGAAAATATAACCGATAATAAGAGGCTGGCGCAGTAGCCGCGTTAAAAAAGAAACTAAGGCAGCGATAACAACTAGCAAGCCAATTTCAGAAAACAGCTCAATATTCAGTGGCATGATTTTTTATAGATTATTTAATTTTAATTTTTAGATACACACATTGTACCATAGAAAATTATGTCCAAAAAGCAGTTTTTAAAAGAAGTTATCAAGCATTGACAGATATGGTTATAGATGATATGATATAGGTGTGTTAAACTACGGTTAGTTCTTTTGCCAATCGTGGCTTTAATGCTCCAGAAAGTAGGAGGTCTGGGTTATCTCAGGTCTTCTACTTTCTGGAGCATTAGATAAAGTATCTTAAACGGATGCATTGGCCAAGTCCGTTCATCAGCAACGCGGCTTGAGAATTGAAAAGGAGGTGGTACTGGTGCTGAAATGACGTAGCTCAAATGGACATCGACTGAAGGATGCTCGCCGCCTGAAAAGAGCGAGCAAGAGTCACCTGCTTGGGCCAAAGTGGTGAGCCACGCGGAAGCAGAGCCGTTGCAATTGTTTTACAGGGATCCAAAACATCGGATCCCTGCTCTATCCGAGTTCATCGAAAAATAATATTGGTGAATTCAGATAGGGAAAAAATGAAAGTTGTTTAACAAAAAATAGAACCCCGCCGCCGAGGGTATATTCGGGGAAGGGAGGAGAAGAGAGATGAGAGGTATTAATGAAATTGAAAAAGAACTGAAAAAAATTTCTGCGGCGGTAAGCTGGGCTGCCATGGTGATCACGTCGGCTTTGCTTGTTGTTGTTTTCAGCAATGAGCAGTTAAATCTTTGGTTGGTGACATTGCCCAAGATTTGGCTGGCGGTGTTTTACCTTGGCGCAACCTATTTTTTCATGTGGCTGTTCGTTTTCGTGTGGTATATTTTTCACCACTTGTTCCATCTCCTGGTTCCGTCGTTAATTGACTGGTGGAGACGACGCAGAGCCGGATATTTATGCCTAATCGTCTAATCGTGCTTAATCACCGATGGGGCTCCAAACGGAACCCCCTCGGTTTTTTTATTTGCCACGAAAAATTACGAAATAAAAACGCTACAAAACTATACGAAAAATTTGGGAAAGGCGCCTATAATGATGTCATCGCGAGCGAGCCAATGGGGTAAGCGCGGCGATCCCGTTATACTGCCACGTCCACTCGCCTTTGCTAAATAAAACTACGGCGGAGCATGCGGGATTGCTTCGCGTAAAGCGATGTGGTCGCCACGCGACTTTACGTCGGCCTACGGCCTCGCAATGACAACTATTTGGGACATCGGATGTCGGGCTCATAAATCCCTCCCCACCTCCCTTTACGAAAGGGAGGAATAAATGCGGGGTTGACAGATTTTTTAAAAGAGATAGAATGATTTTAGCAGTCGGCATACGAGACTGCTAATGTGAATATTATAAATTTAACTCCTCCTAACCTCCTCTTTAAAAAAGAGGAGGAACTCCTTCTCTTTTTCAAAGAGAGGGTTGGCCTGCCCGCTAACGCCTAAGCGTAGCGATGGCGGGCGGGGGTGAGTTATTCGTAATTTGTAGGAGAACATGCAGGAACGCCGGAAAAAAATTCTAAAAGCCGTGGTTAAAGAATATCAGCGGACGGGACAGCCCGTGGCTTCTTCAGATTTGGCGCGCCCCGTTAGAGGCACCGCCTCTAACGGGGCGCGGCGAAAACAGTTTGATTTCAGCCCTGCGACCGCGCGGGCGGAGATGTTGGTTTTAGACAGAGAAGGCTTCTTGGAACAGCCCCATATCTCTGCCGGCCGCGTGCCAACGGATAAAGCTTTTCGGTTTTTTATTGAGGAATTCGGTGAGGATGAATTAAATCAAAATGAGCGGGAGCGGGTGTTGGCGCAAATGTGTAAATTTCACGACGACTCAATGAAAGAAATGGCGCAATTTTTGGCGGATTGCTCACGAGGATTGGGTGTTTCTGGTATTTTTGGGCGCGAGGCTGATTGGCACGGCGCGGGATTGAAGTGGCTGGCGGAGGAGCCGGAATTTGAGGATACGGACTTAAAAAACATCATGAAATGCTTTGATTCGTTGGAAGAAGATTTTAATAAGTTTTTTAGCGATATGGATGAAGAAACAGCCATTTTTATTGGCCGGGAAAATCCGATAAGATATTTGCGGGATTATAGTTTAATTGTGACCGGATTTGAACGGGACGGTGAGCGGGGGGTTTTGGGAATTTTAGGGCCCAAGCGCATGAATTATCAGAAAAATAAGTTTGTAGTGGAAGAGACCAGGAAACGGATTAAAGCTAAGCGATAGTTGTGGAATTAGCGATTTGTATTGTTTCTTGCAGGTTAAAAATCTTTTTTAATGATCAATTTTCAAATCCCAATTTTCAATGAATTTTCAATTGAAAATTTAAAAATTGGTTATTGATTGAAAATTGTAAATTGATAATTGAAAATTTTAGATTATCTATATCGGTTTAAAATTTTAGAGTAAGATGGTTATCTTTCAACAATAAATACTAAGCATAAAAGATATGCCAGAGGAAAAAGAACAAGAGATCATTTTAGATGAGGAAAACGATGAGAGCGGAGTGGTGGAAAAAGTGAAAAAGCTGAAAGAGCAGCTAAAGCAATGCCGGCAGGAAAAACAGGATAATTTGACGGGCTGGCAACGGGCGCAAGCGGATTTTATCAATTACCGGCGGCGGCAAGAAGAGCAAACGAGCGAATGGTCAAAAATGTTTGGCGAAGGGTTGATCAAAGATTTGTTGCCGGTTTTGGACACATTAGACGCTTCGCAACCGCAGATCAACGCGGATCAGGAAATCGCCGCGGATAAACGCGGATCACAAAAAGCAGTAGAAGGGTTAAGGATGACGCGAGAACAATTAATAAAAATTTTAGCCGAGCATGGTTTAACGGAAATGAAGATAGTTGGGGAAAAATTTAATCCGGAATTGCACGAAGCGGTGGAAATGGTGGAAGCGGAAAAAACAAGCGAAGGTGTGGTAATTGAAGAAGTGCAGAAAGGATACCTTCTTAATGGGAAGATTTTAAGAGTGGCGAAAGTAAAAGTGACGAAAAATTAAGAATTAATTTTTCGTCATCCTGAGCGAAGCGAAGGATCTTATGTAAAAAGAGCGAATAAGCAGGTAAGAGAAATAATTTTAAAATCAAAAAATAATTTATTTTGTCATCCTGAAGCCGTAGGCAAAGCTGAGCTTAGCTCCGCCGAAGGATCTAAAAAAGATCCTTCACGGAGTTTACCCCGTTGAAGAAACGAAGTTTCTTTTTTCGGGGTTCAGGATGACAGTTTGAAAAAATGTCAAAAATCATTGGTATAGATTTGGGCACATCAAATTCCGCGGCGGCGGTGGTGGAAGGCGGCAAGGCGATAATCATTCCTTCGGCTGAAGGCACGACCGTTGGCGGCAAGGCTTTTCCATCGTATGTTGCCTTTGCTAAAGACGGGCAATTGCTGGTTGGCGAGCCGGCGCGGCGCCAAGCGGTTACTAATCCCGAGCGCACTATTTTGGCTATTAAGCGCAAAATGGGTACGAGCGAGAAAGTAATTATTGAAGGAAAAGAATACACGCCTCAGCAAATTTCCGCTTATATTTTACAAAAAATTAAAAAGGACGCGGAAGCCTATTTGGGTGATAGGGTAGCCAAAGCGGTCATCACGGTTCCGGCCTATTTTAATGATGCCCAGCGCCAGGCGACCAAGGACGCTGGCGCCATCGCGGGCTTGGAAGTGGTGCGCATTATTAATGAGCCCACAGCCGCGGCGCTGGCTTATGGCATTGATAAGGCGGGGAAAGAGGAAAAGATTTTAGTGTTTGACTTTGGCGGTGGGACACTTGATTGCACTATTATGGAAATGGCGCTTGTTGAGATGGACGACAAAAAAACAGAAAGTCAGTTTACGGTTATTTCAACCTCTGGTGACACTCATTTGGGCGGCACGGATATGGATGAAAATTTGGTTAATTATATTTTATCGGAATTTAAAAAGGATTCGGGTTTTGATTTAAGTAAAGATAAGATGGCGATGACGCGCTTGAAAGAAGCGGCGGAAAAAGCCAAGATTGAATTATCGTCTACTTTAGAAACGGATCTAAATTTGCCATTTATTACGGCCGATCAAAACGGACCAAAACATTTGCAGCTGAAAATCACGCGGGCTAAATTGGAAGAATTGGTTAAACCGATAATTAGCCGATGCCAACAGCCAATGGAGCAGGCGTTAAACGACGCCAAATTAAGCCCGCAAAATATCACGCGTATTATTATGGTGGGCGGGCCAACGCGCATGCCGATAATGCAAAAATTCGTTGAAGATTATATTGGCAAAAAAATTGAGCGGGGGGTAGATCCGATGGAATGCGTGGCTATGGGCGCGGCCATCCAAGGCGCGGTGCTGGGCGGCGAAATGAAAGATGTTTTGCTTCTTGACGTGACGCCTTTGACGCTGGGCATTGAAACGTTGGGGAGCGTTTCCACGCCTTTAATTGAGCGCAACACGACAATTCCCGCTTCCAAATCACAAATTTTTTCTACAGCTTCCGATAATCAGCCGGGCGTGGAAATTCATGTTTTGCAGGGCGAGCGGCCCATGGCTAAGGATAATCGGACATTAGGCCGGTTTATTCTGGACGGTATTCCGCCGGCCCCGCGAGGCGTGCCGCAGATTGAAGTCAGTTTTGACATTGACGCCAACGGTATTTTGACCGTGACGGCCAAGGATAAGGCCACTAATAAATCACAGAATATCACGATTAAAGATACTTCCGCTTTGTCTAAAGAAGAGATTGCCCGGATGAAACAAGAGGCGGAAGCTCACGCGGCGGACGACCGCAAACAGAAAGAACTAATTGATTTGCGCAATCAAGCCGATACGACAATTTATAGTGTGGAAAAGACTTTACGCGACGCTGGCGATAAAGTTCCGGCGGAAATTAAAAAAGGCGTGTCAGAAAAAATTGAGGCGGTCAAAAAAGTGAAAGATAGCAATGATGAGATGGCGTTGAAACAGGCGTTAGACGCCTTGTCGCAGGAAATCCAAAAAATCGGTGCGGAGATGTATAAACAGGAAAAAGCCACGGAAAAAGAAGTGACCGAAGAGCCGGAAATTAAAGATAAAGGGGAAGGAACGATTAAGGGTGAGTTTGAGGAAGGGAAGGACAAAAAATGACAAATGACAAATGACAAATATTATGCCATTGCGCTTAAGCGCAATGGCATAAGGACATAATTGTATTATGAATAAAAAACTTATCGTTCGTTCTATTTTGGGAATTTTAATTTTTATTTTTTCGTCTTTATTTTGGCTGTCGTTGTCAACGGCGTTAAATGACGGTTCGCCCTGGTTGCAAAAGTCTTTGTGGTCTTTAGCGGCCTTTTTATTTTTGGGCGTTGGTTCAGGCTTGGCGTATCTGATGGAAGACAGAAATATTTTATTTTACGGTTTGCCGCTCTTAATTATTCTGCCGGCACTGATGTTTTTGAAAGAAGACTTGACTTCCGGCCTGGTTTTAGCAATAGCGTTTTTATTCTTGGTGTTTGCGGCTGGTCGGGCCGATTTTGAAAAAAAGCTAAGAACAAAGTTTGTTTCCTGGGTCATTTTGAAAAAAGGTTACGGACCATTTATTACGGCGATAGCGCTAATTGTTACCTTATTTTTTTACTTTGCGCCATTCACCCAATCATTAGGGCAAAAAGTTTCTGTCCCGCGGCCGCTGTTTGACGCTATTGTTGAACCAGTGATGAGTATCCTTTTGCCGCTGGCAATGCCGGCGGGCCAAAACTTAGAAAGTTTACCGTCGGAATTTTATCGCCAACAGGCCGAGATGATGGATAAGCTGTATCTTTCCACTAACGAAGAGTTAGCCAGCGCGTGGCAGGCATTTAAGGAATGGCTGCCGATGGGAATGTCGGTTAGTTTATTTTTTACTTTTAAAATTGTCGGAACCTTCCTGTCGTGGTTGATGATTTTGGCAGTTTGGCTGATATTCAGGATACTTTTGTGGAGTGGAGTTATTAAAATAGAGAAAGTGGCAACGGAGAAGGAAGTCATTATAATGTAAAATGTAAATCTCAAAATGTAAAATTTAGGTGTCCCGCAGCTGCGGGACTGATTTTAGCATTTTACATTGTCATTTTTCATTTTGATTTTTGCATTTTAAATTTTTATCATGTCAAAGGATTATTATAAAATTCTCGGTGTTTCTAAGAACGCTTCGTCGGAAGAAATCAAACGGGCTTATCGGCGTTTGGCGCAAGAGCATCATCCGGATAAAGGCGGGAATCAAGAAAAGTTTAAGGAAATTAATGAGGCATATCAGGTATTATCTGATCCGCAGAAAAAAGGCCAATATGATCAATTTGGCACGACTTTTGAACAGGCCCAAGCCCGGGGCGGCGCGCATGGATTTGAAGGATTTCGTGATTTCTCGTCGTTTGCCGAGGCGTTTAATTTTGGGCAGGGTAACGGCGGTGGATTCGAAGATATTTTTGAAGGCATCTTTGGTGGCGGCGGTCGCGGTCGGCGCGGCGGCCGGCAACGGGGACAGGATATCGGAGTGGAGATAGAGATATCGCTGGAGGAAGCGTTCAAAGGCGCAGACAAAGAAATATCTTTGCGTCGCTCGGTGATTTGCGGTAAATGCTCGGGCAACGGCGCCGAGCCCGGTTCAAAAATAAAAACTTGTTCAACTTGTAGGGGCGCGGGTCAAATTGAGCAACGAACTGGCGGCGGATTTTTTTCGTTTTCACAAGTGATAGTTTGTCCGGATTGCCGGGGCAGTGGAAAAAAATCGGAAAAAAATTGTTCCAGATGCGGCGGTGATGGTCGAGTGAAAGAAAACCAATCATTACGGATTAAAATTCCAGCTGGCATTCAAAGCGGACAGGTGATAAGTTTGGCGGGGCAAGGTGAAGCGGGAATTTTTGGCGCGTCAGCCGGGGATTTATATATTACGGTGCATTTGCGGAGTGATCCAAGGTTTATGCGAGAAGGTGATAATTTGTTCTGTGATTTGATAATTTCTTTTTCGCAGGCGGCATTGGGTGGCAAAGTAGAAATTCCCACTTTAGCGGGTTGGGTAAATTTAAAAATTCCCGAAGGCATTGAATCTGGCGCCAACATCCGTTTGGAAGGCAAAGGAATGCCGCGCTTACAGAAACGGGGATTTGGTGATATGATAGTAAGAGTAAAGGTGAAAACGCCTAAGCATTTGTCGCGCAAAGCAAAAGAGTTATTGGAGGAGTTGAAAAAAGAGACAGAATAAAAGTCACTCGGCACCCACCTCCAAAAACCGCCGTCGGCTACAAGTGTTAGCATAAAATATAATACCAGCCGCGGCTTGTGTCTCGCCGCCTCTCAAAAATAAAACAAACAACGTAGCGGAGGCGTCTACGACACATTTTTCTCGGCGGGTGGCCTCGCTCAAAGGTTAAGCGTTTTGAAAATTTATCCCTCGCTTATGGTTTGGGGATTTTGTATTCGTAATTAGAGATAATTCGTAGGAGGACATGAATTTTTCTGCCAATAGTTTAAGCAATTTCAGTTTTTCCGGTTCCTGGGACTGGTTGATGATTTTGGTTTTTTTGGCGGTGGCGCTGGTTTATGGTTTATCCATGGGGCGCAATCGGCTGGTTATTGTTATGTTGGGGTTTTATTTTTCTTTTTTAATTACACGCGCAATTCCCTGGAAACAACTGACTTTTTTAGGCCTTAAAGAGGTGCCGTCAAGTACGGCTCAAATTTTCATTTTTTTAGCTTTGGTGATAGGATTTTATTTTTTAATTCCGCACTCTTCTTTGCGCCATGCCATGCGGCTTGGCGGGAAAGGCCGGGGCGCTTGGTGGCAGATTTTAGTTTTAAGCATTTTGCAGATTGGGTTGATTTTGGCGATGGTGGTTGTTTTTTTACCGGTTAAGGTAACGGCTGAACTAAGCCCATTGGCGCGGATAATTTTTGTCGGGCCCTTAGCCCAGTTTTTCTGGATTTTGTTGCCGATTTTAGCCATAATGTTTTTACGCGGTCGGCAGCAGCAGTATAGCTATGATGAATAAATTTTTGTTAATCAGAGCTTTTTGCTTATTGCCCCGCGTAGCGGGGCTTTATTGAAAATTGGTAATTGAAAATTTTTTAATATGACTAAACTTTCAATCATCGTTCCTGTTTTTAATGAAGCGTTAATAATAGAATAGAAAAAGTGTTGAAGCGATTATTGCTGTTATCTTTAGATAAAGAAATAATCGTGGTGGATGATGGTTCAACTGACGGTACGAGTGAAAAAATAAACAGATTTTTGTCAATTATAAAAATTTTACGGCACGAAACCAATCAAGGAAAAGGCGTGGCGTTGCGGACGGGTTTGGCTCACGCGGCGGGTGATTTTATCTTTTTTTGCGACGCGGACTTAGAATGCGATATTGATCAGGTTTCAACACTTTTTGACTGTATTTCGCAAAATGGCGCCGATGTTGTTTATGGTTCTCGTTTCATTGATTATCAGCCTAGGAAGAAAATTATTCATTATTTAGGCAATCGTTTTTTAACGTGGCTGACAGATTGTCTTTTTGACGCCAAATTAACTGATATGGAGACAGCCTATAAAATGTTTCGCTCAAATGTCGTAAAAAATATGGTTTTAACTAGTCGGCGGTTTGAGATTGAGCCAGAAATCACCGCGAAAATCTTAAAGCAAGGAATAGAAATCAGAGAAACACCTATAGCTTACGACCCAAGAGTTAAATCGGAAGGCAAGAAAATAAAATACCGGGACGGGCTAATGGCGGTAAAAGTGCTGATACGAGAAAAAATAACAAGAGCAAAGTAGACGATCTGGGTATGGAGTACAAGATGGTAGGGTTATTTTTTGTATCGGTGCCAACTTTATGCTATCGCTAAAAAATGGTACATTAAGCATAATTGTAAAAATGAATTAAACATTAACAATAAAAAATAGATGGATAAAAATTTCAGAGAAAATTTATTATTAGCGTTAGACGACCTATCTTTGGCTCTTTGGGAAGCTTTTTCGCGGGAAAGTCTTTCAAAGAAAATGCTTAAAATAGGCAGGGTAGACACGCGTTATTTTAACCGTTCTTTGAAGAGATACGAAAATAGCGGATTGATTAAAGGTTTTAAAAAAGATGATAAAGATTATTATCGGTTGACGGAAAAAGGGTTTTTAAAAATAAGCGAGCATAAGATTAAGAATAATTTTAATTTGAAGCAGAAGCGTTGGGACGGCCACTGGCGTTTAGTGGTGTTTGACGTTCCCGAAGACAGGAAATACGCGCGCGAAGCATTGCGCAGAAGATTGAAATTTTTTAAATTTTTTCCCTTTCAAAAAAGCGTTTTTGTTTTTCCGTATCCATGCGAAAAAGAAATTAGAGCACTGGGAGAATACTTTAAGATTAACGACAGAATTGAAATTATTATTACCGATAATCTAGGAAGCAGGAATGAAGAAATAAAATCATTTTTTAATTTGTGAGTTTATAACGTGGCCGTTGTGTCAAAAATATGCTATCGCTAAAAAGTGGTACGGTGAGTGGTTAATTTTACTGAAGTTAGCGAACTGCACAAGCAGTTGAAATTTTTTATAAATTATAGTAAAATAAAAAAGCTTTACGCACCGGTAGCTCAGTCGGTAGAGCAGCTCCCTTTTAAGGAGACGGTCGAGGGTTCGATTCCCCCCCGGTGCACCATTTTATTTATCCACAACCCTGTCTCTGGACGGGGTTTTTGTTTGGGGTGATAATAAAAGCAATGGACAGCTTAACTAATAATGAATGAACTAAACCCGAGTCTCTCGTTTTAGGGGGGAGCGGGTTTTATTGTTT
>JAHKAK010000033.1 GCA_018826025.1 Patescibacteria group bacterium | reverse complement strand
CTAATTCTAAAAACGGCGTAACCGTTACTTTTGCCGACGCGACCAACAAAGATTTTCATTTGCGAGTCGGCGATTCGGCGGCGCGGGGATATGGCGCGAATTTGAAAAATGACGCCAATTTGGCGTTTGATACTGATATAGATAATGAAAATCGCCCGGAAACCGGTGCTTGGGACATCGGCGCCGATGAAGTGGCGCGCACCACCCAAGTCAACTCCCCCATTTCCGGCCGGTTTTTGGATTCTTCGCTGGTGGGCTACTGGAGCTTTGACGGCGCCAACATGGGCACGACCTCGGCGCGCGATTTATCCGGTAATAACAACACTGGCTGGCTTTTAAACGGCGTGAAAAAAACCGAGGGCATAAACGGGCAAGCGTTAAGTTTTGACGGGGTGGATGATTATGT
Organism: Patescibacteria group bacterium; assembly: GCA_018826025.1. Lineage (GTDB taxonomy): Bacteria > Patescibacteriota > Minisyncoccia > Portnoybacterales > GWB1-42-6 > UBA8475. Next base: position 2,260 of record JAHKAK010000033.1, on the reverse strand, counting down.
GAATGTGGCGGATTCAAATTCATTGGATATTACTAATAATTTAACTCTTTCGTTTTGGATGAAAGCAGCCAATCTTACTCAAACAAATAGTTATTTATTAAGTAAACTTTCTGGTTCCAGCAATAATGCATATTCTGTTGTATGGGAATATGCAAATAATACTGTTGAATTTTATGCAATATCTTATGGATTTGGTCGTCCATCTACAAATTCACAAATAACTATTAATGATACAAATTGGCATCATATTATTTATACTTACGATGGAGCAACATGGCGAGGGTATAAAGATGGAGTTGAGGCTATAACGCCTGTCTCATTAGTATCAAGCCTTACAGCAACAGCTGGTAATTTATTAATAGGGTCTTTTAATGGGACTCAATATCTTTTTAACGGCCTCATCGACGACGTCCGCGTCTACAACCGCGCTTTGTCGGCGGGGGAAATTACGGATTTGTATAATCTCGGCGCCTCGCGGCTGACGGTCAACGCGCCGCCGCCGTCCATCGCCAATACCAGCGGATCGCTGGTCGGTTACTGGACTTTCAACGGGGCCGATACTAATTGGTCTTCCGCCACCGCCGGCACAACTAATGATTTATCCGGCTCTGGCAACACCGGCACTATGACCAATATGTCGCAGTCTTTATCTCCCGTCCCCGGCATCTCGGGCCAAGCGCTGAAGTTTAATGGGGTGAGTAGTTATGTGAATGTCGGGAATGTCCTTGCAACAGGTGAAAAAACAATCAGTTTTTGGTTCAAGAGTAATAGTATTAGTAGATCAAAGTTTTTGGTGTATTTTGTAAATACTGGTTACACGAATGTAGATTTTCTCGTAGTGGGAACAAGTGGTTCAAAAATTCTTGCAAGTGGAAATGATGCTGGGGCTTCCAGTGCAACAATAAATTCAACTCTTCTATCTTCTCAATGGTATCATGTAACTGTTGTGAAAACTACGGGTGATGTGAGTAAAATCTATATCAATGGTATTGATGATACACTTGCTACTAGTGGTTTTTATGAGGGGGCTATAGTAAATTCATTGATTGGAAGTGGATGGTATTTTGATGGCGGAGCGGAGACTTATGTTCAGGGGAATTATTTTAACGGCTCCATTGACGACGTCCGCATCTACAACCGCGCGCTCACGGCGGGGGAGATATTGCAACTTTATAACCTCGGCGCCAGACGGGCGAAAATCAAGCAATAAGCTGTTCAGGTTAAGCTGTTTAGGTTAAACCTAAACAGCCAGCGAAAACACATAAATTTATGAGAAAAGAACCATTTTCGGTCGGATCATTAGTCCATGTTTACAATCGCGGCAATCGTAAGCAGGTGATAGTTCGGGGAGTGAAAGACAAATGGCGTTTTTTACAGATGCTTTATTATTTCAATAATCGTTTTACTCCGCCAAATATTTTTCGTGAACTTCAAAAGCTGTTCAGGTTAAACCTAAACAAGCAGTTCGTTTGGCCGGAAAGCTGGCCAGAGCGTAAACCGATTGTTAAAATTATTAATTTTTTTCTGGCGGATAATCATTTTCATCTATTGCTCAAAGAAATTCATGATGGCGGCATCGCAATGTTTATGAAAAAGCTTGGCGACGGGATGACTGGTTATTACAATAAAAAATATCAGGAAACAGGCTGTTTATTCCAGGGGTCTTATAAGGCAAGATTAGTAGACAAAGATGCCTATCTTAAATATTTGAGCGTTTATATTCAAGTAAAAAACGCTTTTGAATTTTATCCTGGCGGTTTGGAAAAAGCAGTCAGGGAATTTGATAAAGCGTTTGAGGCAGCGATTAATAACCCATTTTGCAGTTTGGCTGATTTTGCGGGGGACAGGGAATCGCCGATTATTGACAAGGATCTTTTAGGAGAGTTATTTCCGAATAAGAAAGATTATAAAAAATTTGCTCGTGAGTGTATTCTAGGGATGAATCTTGAGGAAAAGCTAGGGGATACTGTTAAGGATTTTGAATAAATAATTTTTTGGGTTCGTTTAGGTTTAACCTGAACAGCGAAGCCTAGCGGGGCAAGCAACCGCGCGTTGTCGGCGAGCGAAGTCGAGGGGCTTTATAACCTCGGCACCAGGGCGCGAAGATTAAGCAATAATCCGTGTCAAGCAATTTAACTATGACACCGAAACGGTCTTCCGTTGAGCAGTCAAAAATGACACCGTAGTCGGTTTAATTCTTTTAAGCTTTCTAACACTTTCGACCTTTAAAAATTTATCTTTTTGATTATGTTTTTGTTTG
>JAHKAK010000003.1 GCA_018826025.1 Patescibacteria group bacterium | reverse complement strand
GTTGCTGAACTATTTCATCTCGACACAAAACAACTCTGGACACATCCAAATTATGTCTCCGATAGATTCTCTTGGAGTTTTCCCATACCCTATTTTATGACTTCCTACCAGCTGCGCTGAATAATCGTCAACGCCCTTGGTCACCACGATCTTCATCAGCGGCTTTTGAGACTCCTTCACCCAAACTCCTTCTTTAGGGCGATGTGTGTTCTTACACAGCCCGGGATGCCCATCCTCCAAATTGCAAACAACGTTGCTGCTGGGGCCGGGCTTGGCCGAAAAACAAAGAGTTACCCCGCAAAGGCATTTCTTTTCGCCAACGGTAAACGTTGAAAACGTGTGTTTATGCTCTTCCATTCTCCACCTCCTCAAAAAGATTTTATTTATGCCTCTTCACTTTACACTTTAAGAACATAAAAACAAGCTATCATATTTCGGCTACCACGTCAATAGTTGGCCTCAACGGCTCAACGGCTCAACCCGTTGAGCCGTTGAGGAAATTTAAGCGAAAAACGGCTCTTAATGCTCTTATTTCCTTGAAAAAACATCTAAAATTTTATACCGACATTCTGACATTCTTGCCTTGCCCATCCGTAGTCCCGCCGTGGTGGGACGAAGGGGGGAGAATGTCAGAATGTTATTTTATACCTCCCTATCCCCCGTTTCCGATTGCAAATAGCGTCAAGAAGTTAGCGGTGTAGATTGTGCCATCTGCCGCCGCCAGCGCAAAAACTAATACCCATTTATAACCCTTCCAAATTTTTAATTTATACGCTTATTTTACCTGCTAAAATAGCGCGGCACAATTAGCCAAAGAAGTCAGCCATAAAAATCATTTTCCGTTAAACTCCCCTTGAAAAAAATATAAATTTTTGTTAGGCTGGAAATGGTTCATTAAAAAACTCTACTTGGCAGCGAGGGAAAAGTAAAAATTTATTTTGGCTAGCGAGGATGATGCGTCCCGTAAGACGGGACATATCATCCGAGCGAAGACAAAATACAGGGTTTTTAATATCCCGCAGCTCTGCGGCGGTTGGGATATTCCTTTTTTGAGTCCAGAGCCTTGGCGGGGCTCTGGGGTTTAATACCCTTTATTTTTACTTCGACTGAACGAATCGATTATGTCTTGATATAATTAAAAATTAGCAGAAAAGGAGGAAGGAAAAGTGACAAAAACAAGAACGTCTAGATATAGATTTTTAAGTGTCCGAGAGGACATAGAGCGGCAACGGAAAGATCCTAAACATTTGTCAGATTATAAACTCGGGAAGCAAAGAGAAAAAAGAGTATCGGCCGTTCTCCAAGAATTGGAGAAGGAGGGTATTATTACTTTCGTGCCCACAGGTAATCTATCTTTTGGGGATATAAAAAAGGGGGTAGATTTCTTTGTGGTTTATGTTGGCGACACAAGTTATAAGGTTTGCGCTCTTTCAGTAACGGGGGAGAAGTGGGTTGAGAAACATAAACAAAGGCACCCGGAAACATCGGTCATCGCAGTGAATTTTTTAGATACCCCGGCTTCTATAAAAAATAAAATTATAGAGCTAATCAACAAATAAAGGCTCCTTACTGTAATATTTTTACAGGGAGCCTTTTAAAATTTATAATTGGCAGCGAGGGAGAAAAGAAATTTGTTTTCTTTTCGACCGAGCGAACCAATTTCAAGCTTCGCTTATAATAACGGTTTAAATTTTTCAAACATGGGCATTAGTCAAGATTTAAAAATTAGAAGAGAGCCAGTTCCGAAGAACAATTCTCCGTTAAGTTCCGCTTCCGATCGCGAATAAAGTTGTCGTGTTGGCGGTATAAATTGTGCCGTCCGCCCCGATTGCGCCAAAATAGTTATACAAAGTTTTTCTATTCAACCCCTATCTCTTCCATTAGAACTTGAGCGCCCGCATCAATTTTTAAGCTCTCTTCTTTGATTCTCCATTCGCCATCAATTCCTCTATTAAATCCGCCAAACTGGAATTTAACGAATTTCAAAGTTGATTGACTCCCGGCTGCAAACCAAATATTTTTCCAATCCCCAACAGTTGAAACAGCGCTGGTCAAACTGCCATCGTTATTTGAGTCCCCGCCCAGCGAATCATCCTTAAACGAAGTGAAGTTTATTAAAGTAGAGCTGGAATTGCCGTTGGCCATCAGCGAGCCCTCAATTTTTAAAGCCGTATAATATTTATTCAACGGTTTAATAATCACGCCCGGCTCAAGCGTTAAAGTGGTGCTGGTGGCTACCGTAGGATATTGATTGCTATTGGACATTAGCAAATAAACATTGCCGTTCTGCCAAGTCGTATTTTGCGAAATTACAGTATGATCATCAACATAAATTCCGTTGTAAGTATTATTGGTCAAAGTATTACCGGAAAGATCCGGATAGGCGCTTTCAAGAGATATAGCGCTAACAAATCCGGAAATCGTATTTGACAGAACGCGGGGCCTTGCCTGATTATCAATCTCTACGGCTATCCCAACATGGCCGGAATTTTGGAATGTATTGTTTGAAATATTCGGCGCTGATGAACCGCTGATATAAATCGCCACAGCCGTACTGCTAGAAAATTGAGAATTGGTGACATCTGAACCAGAACCAATCAAATCCAAAGCGCGGCTTTGGGTGTTTCTAAAAATACAATTGTCAAAATCAACAGCGGAAGAATTCACAACCACGCTCGGCTTTAGAGTGGAACTCGGATAAGCTGCCTGATAACCGCCATATTCAAAAGTTGCCGTTGATATTTTTGAATTTAAAGAATCGGACGCAAAATTAATCGCCGTCCCCCAGTCGCCCGCTTGCGGCGAGACTTCTTTGGAGGTAACCAAAACTGATTCCGCGCTCGTGCCATTAATTTTTAAGATTCCGTGCACAGTTAGAGAATCAACATATTTGCTTTGCGGTTTTATCGTGACTCCTGGTTCAACAATTAATGTTACTCCGAAATTAACCGTAGCCGAATATAAAAGATAAGGCGAGCCGGCTTTAGCCCAAATAAAGTCTTGCGAAATTACGGTGTTTTCGGCAATATAACTTCCGGCTGTCAGGTCCAGCGCGCTGTTGGCGGCGTTGGGCGTGCCACCATCCACAGACACGCTCCAAGCTGCCTGATTTTGAGAATAAAGATTATTGTAATTTATCCGCTCCAGCGACTTGCCATTATTTTGCGCCCCCCAGCTTGATAAATAAGAAACCTCGTCGACCACACTGCTACTGGCATTTTTTAAAACCAAAGTAGCACCCGCGTTAAGCAAACTTAAAGATGCTGGATTATTCGCGTTGAGCCGCAAAACTGATTCCGAATAGGCTGGCACGCTATAATAACCATCGTAAACCGAAGCCGTTGTAGTACTAGTTGTTTTATCGGTCAGTAAAGCAAAACCGCCCGAAGCAATAACCGTTGAAAAACCGTTGTGAATTGTGTCCGCGCTAATAGTATGCAAACTAGAACCAGAAACAAATTGCCAGTTCGCCAAATCAACGGCTATTGGCGAACGATTATACAATTCAATGTATTCATAATAATAATCCGAGCCGGGATTTGGATCATACATTATTTCATTGATGATAATCGGCTTTAAAGAAATAGGGGCTTCAATCTCGGTCCAGCCACCCTGCTGACCAAGCAAGTCAATCGCCCGGGCGCGAAAAGAATAAATTACGTTATCATAGCTGGCCTGAAAAGATTTTGAGACAATAGTTGTTGCCATAGCCCAATCCTGCCAAGTTCCCTGCTCGCCGATTTTATATTGCGCGTCATAATAACTGACGTCTGAAGAAGACGAATTCCAATTTACCGTAAAATTTATATTTAACAAATTATAATTTGACAAACCGATAGTCGTCTCCGGCGCCAGATCAATTGTCCAAGAATACTGCACGGACGGTTGTTCTTTGTTGCCAATAGCATCGGTTGCCGACACTTTAAAAATATGGCTGCCTTCCGATAAGCCGGTATATTCTTTCGGCGAAACGCAGCTGCTGGTAGCGGTCGTGTCCAGCTGACATTCAAAAGTTGAGCCGTTTTCCGAGGAACTAAATTCAAAAGTCGCTGTGGTTGAAGATGAAGCGCTATCGGGTTTTAATAAAATTGTAGTTTCAGGCGGCGTAGTGTCTGACGTCGGAGTTGGTGTGGGAGTAGGTGTAGGTGTTGGAGTTGGAGTAGGTGTGGGAGTAGGTGTAGGTGTGGGAGTAGGAGTGGGAGTAGGAGTAGGAATTGATGTAGGAGTAGGTGTGGGAGTGGGAGTGGGAGTGGGAGTGGGAGTTGGCGTAGGTGTTGGGGTAGGTGTGGGTGTTGGTGTGGGAGTGGGAGTTGGTGTGGGTGTTGGGGTTGGTGTGGGAGTGGGAGTTGGAGTGGGTGTGGGTGTAGACAAAGACGCCGGACCGCCCATACCGGGTAAAAAAGTTAAAGGGCTCGGACTGGGTAAATTAGCTTGGCCGGGAATGGTTTCTTCTACAATGGCTGGTGGAATTTTCGCGTCTTGCGGATTACTCTCTTCTGCGATATTGCCGCCCAATCTTTCTTCCGCCACAATAGTATTGGCCGGTAAATTAACCACAATTTTTTCTTGCGCCACCACCGCATTGGTTGGCAATGGCACGGGCGTTGGCGCTGGCGCGGACACAGGCGCAATTGCGAGCATAACTTCCGGCGCCTTGCTCCCGCTCGGCGCATTATCACTTATTCCAATTCCCGCGTATAACGACAAGCCGGATAAATTCTCCAACAGTCCGCTTGTTCTATCCTTTAATTTTTCCCACCAACTTTTTTGTTCATATTCTTGCTTGGCCCTCTCGGCTTCGTCAAAAAACAATTTTATTACCCCCGCGCCATACGACACAGCCTTGGGGGCAAGAAGGGAGAAATAGTCGGAATGGACGG
>JAHKAK010000032.1 GCA_018826025.1 Patescibacteria group bacterium | reverse complement strand
GTTTGAAGGCGATAAAGCCCGAAAACAAACTCTAATTGATTTTGGTTTTCGTCTGCCTTCGGCGCTGGACAATCGGCCGCTGAAATTTGGCGAATTTGAGCAAAAGATCGGTCCGGTGATTTATACTTCAGCCACGCCGGGGAAATACGAAATCGCTAAAACGCAAGACGCTAATCGCAAATCGCTTAATTTTGTCATTCCCGCGAAAGCGGGAATCCAGGCCCGGATTCCTAAACCTGGATCCCGGGTCAAGCCCGGGATGACAAATAAATATGTAATAGAACAACTTATAAGACCAACCGGCTTGCTGGATCCGCCAATTGACGTTCGTCCCAGCCAAAATCAAATTCCTGATCTGATACGAGAAATAAAAAAACGCGTGGCGAAAAAAGAGCGCGTGCTGGTAACCACCCTAACCAAACGCATGGCCGAAGACTTAACCGAATACTTAACAGAGGAAAAAATAAAAACCCAGTATTTGCATTCGGAAATCAAAACCCTGGAGCGGCCCGATATTTTAAAAAAATTGCGCGAGGGGCATTATGATGTGCTGGTTGGCATCAACCTGCTGCGCGAAGGCCTGGATTTGCCGGAAGTCTCGCTGGTGGCAATTTTGGACGCGGATAAAGAAGGTTTTTTGCGCAATGCCACGACCTTAATTCAAACCATTGGCCGCGCCTCGCGGCATATCAATGGCCAAGCCATAATGTACGCGGACAAATTGACCGCCTCTATGAAACAAGCGATTGACGAAACCATTCGCCGCCGGCAATATCAGAAAAAATACAATAAAAAACATCGCCTCAAGCCCCAAGCCATCGTCAAGGAGATCCGCGACAATATTAGCGAAACCAAAGAACCCAAAAAACTGCCCCAAACCGAAAAAGATTATTTAAGAGAATACCTAAAAGAATTGCAATTCAAAATGGACTTGGCCAACCGCAACCTGCAATTTGATGAGGCGATAAAAATTAGGGAAGAAATAAACAGGCTCAAAAAATTAGCTAAAAAATAGAAGTCCTCCCTCCTTTTTAAAGGAGGGCTGGGATGGATTTAAAGGTATTTATTAAAAAAGCGGCGAGCATTGTGCTCACCGCTTTTGATCTGACTATTCTTATCAATTCTTTTTTTCTGCCTCCTCCGCCCGCTTCAGCAACTCGGCGTAATCAGGAAAATTTTTCATAAATTTAGCCTCGGCCTCTTTCTCAAAAAATATCCTGCGAAGTATACCGATGAGATAAAACGTCATCATTACTCCGACATAGATAAGAGCGACCCATTTCAACATCGCCCAATTTGTTTGATTCCCCATTATGAGCATATATACCAGTGCAAAAAATAGAGGGATTAGAGATCCAGCATGCATTATCATTCCTAGACCAAAAATCAACCTGAATCTGGTTATTTTCTCCACATACTCACACTTCTTAGTAAGAGCAATGGCGTATTTCGTCGCACAAACCGCTCGCCCAATGTGCTCCGTCTCGCCGCATTCGGGACATTTTCCCCTTAGTTGCGCGCCGCAGTTTTCGCAAAAGTTCCGCTTTTGTTTTTCGCTTCCACACTCCCCGCACCTTAGGCATTGCTCCTCGAGACGCGCCCCACAATGCCCGCAAAAATACTGCTTTTGGTATTCACTTCCACATTTTGGACAATTCATTTTTTACTTCCCTCCTCTTTTTTAAATTTTTAAAGAATGCTATATTCTCCATATTTTTAATAATGTTGTCAATGAAAAAAATACCTGAATGGCTTAGATTTTGGGGTTTTGTGCCCTTTTTGTCAAAAGTATTGACAGAATATACCTGCCTGTGCTAAACTTACTATATGGATAAAGACCTACAAAAAATCATTGAAAGCGCCGGATTTTCCGATAAAGAAGCCAAGGTTTACTTGGCTCTCTTGGAATTATCCCGGGGAACCGTGGCCCAAATAGCTAAATTAAGCGAGCTTAAGCGGCCAATTGTTTATGTGGTGCTGGAAAAGCTAATTAAGGGAGGTTACATTTCGCAGCTGCCCGGCGGAAAAATAAATCGCTACCAAGCCCTTGACCCATCAGTTATATTGAATGAAAAACGGCTGGCGCTGAAAAACTTCTCCGAAATGCTTCCCCTGCTTCAGACCCTACACAACAAAGGCCAGAAACGGCCAAAGATCCATTATATTGAAACCAAAGAAGGAATTTGGAATATCTATGAAAAAATGAATTTGTCCAAAGAAGCCTTCTTTATCAGCTCCTACACGAAAATTGAAAAATACTACCCCCAGGCCGTGCGCCGATGGATTAAAAATTATAAAAAAGGCTACTATAATGTTATCGGCCGGCATTTGATTCCCAACAATCCGGAAGAAAAACAACTGTGCAAGGAATTCACTAAAATAAAACAAACAGTACGGTTTTTACCCTGTGTCAAAGAATTCAATATGGACTTTACTCTCTACGAAAACAAACTGGCGCTTACCTCTTTTGAAGAAGAGCCGTTTATGGTTTTAATTGAATCGGAAGAATTGGTAAAATCCATCAGGCCGATTTTTGAAATCGCCTGGAAAGCCGGCAAGCCGGTTTAGACTTTACTGGAGCTTGCCAAAAAATAATTTTTCTGCTATCTTTATTTAAATCGTTTAGTACCTAAAATACAACAAAAGGAGGACAAAACCATGGGAGGATTTGCGTTTAATTATTTAAGGGCTGACCTGGCAGAAAAAAGAATTGGACCCTTTGCCACAGAAGCGGAAGCAAGCACAAGAAGGCAAGGATTTGAAGGGTTTGGGGCTATGTGCTCCCCAGTGTTCCCGACCGACGAAGAACCGCCAGTGGAAAAAGACAACTATGCTGAACAAAAAATAACGGAGTTTGAAGCGTTTTTCAACGCTGAAATGAAGCTCCTGGAAATGCCCGGCATAAGCTATCAAATTGTCTGTCAATTCTTACTTACGCTCTTGTACCGCATCAAGCTCTATGTCATAGAGAACGATTGGGGCAAAAATGAAGACTTTGCAGTCATCATCGCCCAAAAAACTGGGTGCCCGCCCAACTCTTACCGCCAAGAAGTCGCCAAGATAATATCCCGTCAGGCTGATCATTATGACCCTCTGGATGGTGCTGTGCCAGAAGATATTGGCAAAGAGCTTAAGACATTAGCTAATCAGATTAGGCGCAGCCTGGCAGACAAAAAAGGAGCCCAAGATAACCTCATCGCCAGTTTCAGACTTTACAGCATCTGATATTACCGCCACCCACCAGAGAGCGCCAAAAAACGGCGCTCTTGTTTTTTTTATAGTTTTCTGCTATGTTTATTTTACTGTTGTCATTCTGACCTCGCCGTGACGGGGGAAGAATCTCGCACGAATGTTCGCATCATCACTCGCCTTCGCTATACTTCGCCAAGGCTTTGTATCGGCTCGCGAGAGATCCTTCGTCGCTCCGCCCCTCAGGATGACTATCTTTTTACTTTTTCATTTTTAACTTTTAACTTTAAATTTGAAACATGCCTATCAAAGAATCAGCTAAAAAAGAATTGCGCAAAGCGAAAAAACGCCGCCTTTTAAATATGCAACGGCAAAAGACCATGAAAGATTTGCTAAAAAAGATTAAGAAGCTTATTGCGGGCAATAAAAAAGACGAAGCTAAAAAATTGCTCTCCGCTGCCTATCAGGCCATTGACAAAGCGGCCAAGCGCGGAGTGATTAAAAAAAACAATGCTTCCCGAAAAAAATCCCGCCTGATGAAAGCACTGAATAAATAAATTTCCGCTTTGCGTTTTTTAGCGTTTTCCTTGGCGTAAATTGGCTTCTATAAAAATTGTAGATCCGGATAAAAAAACCGCCCTGAGCGTAGTCAAGGGGCGGCTTTAGTTTACAATAATTTTTACTTTTTAATTTTTCATTTTTCATTTAAGAAGTGATCTCCCCTACCACCAAATCCAACGCCACTTGCGGCTCAATGCGGCCGGATTTAATGGCAATATCCAATTCCAGCAAACGCTCGTAGATTTTTTTGAGCGCCGGGAAAGTAAAGCCCTTCCCCTGTTCAAAACTTTTGCGTAAAACATACGGATGCAGTTTTACGGTTTTAGCCAGCGAGTGAAATTGTACCCCGCGCTCAATTTC
>JAHKAK010000031.1 GCA_018826025.1 Patescibacteria group bacterium | reverse complement strand
TTTAACATAAAAACTTAACGGCTTAATATCGGGGTTGTTGATGCCTTCAAAGTTTTTGTAGACATAACGCATCCTTTCATTTTTATCTTGGTAATTTTTGATTTCCGCGATGCCGCCCAAGGCAGCACAAGCGCCCAGCGCTACCAGTGTTTTAGAACGGCTACGCAAGTTTTTAAGCCGGGTGATATTGGCTTTCGTTATGGGCGACCCTTCAACAAAAACCACGTCATAATTTGGCGCTTCCGGCGTATCTTCCAAAAAGGCAAAATCACCAATTTTAATATATTCGGCTACTTTTAAAAATCTCTCTCCCAAATCCAAAATTGCCACTTGGCATCCTTCGCAACAAGTTAAGGAAACAATGGCAATAATTGGTTTAGTTGTTTTTTTCATCTATTTGTCATTCTGAGGGCGTAGCCAAAGCTGAGCTTAGCTCTGCCGAAGAATCTATTATAGATCCTTCACTCCGTTCAGGATGACAAACTATTAATTGTATTTTGCGTATATTTTCTTAAATTATTGACGTCGGACGTCAATAATTTTTGAATGGCGTAGCCCCAATGAATTGATACCCAATCGCCTATTTTCAAATTCGGGATTAAAGTTTTATCCCAGATAACTTCTTTGGCGATTGCCCGGCCGAATTTTATATTTTTTACGCCAATCAGTGGTTGATATTGTACAATTAGCTTAATTTTTTCATCCTCGCCCCCTCTTAATTTAAGAGGGGGGTGGGGGGCGTTAATTTTTTCCACTCTGCCCCAACCCACCCGGCAAATATCTTGCAATTTGGTATTACCGGCAAAGTTTACCCGCCCCGTGACGGAGCCCAAAACCATAACATGGAAGCTGTGGTGTGGTTTGGAATTAGCGGGCAGAAGCGAAGCTTTTTTAATGGCGGTTTCTTTTGATAACAAACCCGGCGCGGAAAACTTTTCAATAATTAATTGACGCAGGTTTTCAATCTTAACTTTGTCTAAATAGCTATTTCCCAGCCAATACGCTTCAACAACTTTTTTATCAAGGGGCTTGGCGTGATTGGCGCGCGCGATTAATTGGTAGTAAGGATAAGCCGCTTCAAATTGTTTTAATATGGGGATGATTTGCGCTGTTGTCAGTTTGCCGGCAATAAAATTTTTTAATTTTTCCTGCCGTGGTCCGCAAAAGCCGAGTTGGTTGGGAATAAGGCCATATAAGGCGGCTAATTTTGGTCCAGACATGAGAATAGCGACTAGCAATTAGTGGCTAGCGATTAGTTATTAACAATTTGCCGGTTATACTTTTGAAGGCTTTTATACCAAGTATGATCAGCAGTCCTGTTAAAATCAAAAATCCAGAGAAGATGTCTTGGGGGATAATTTTACCGGCGTTTACGGCTGTCAAGGCAGTGGTTATCGGCAAGCCAAGCAGTAAAATCGTGGTGGCGACGGAAACCGGAACATGTTTTAAACCATTATACCAAGTTATCACATAGCCAAAGAGTAAAACGGAAGTTAGGGCGATCCAGCCCAGCTGAGGCAGATTTAAAGACAGCAGTTGAGGCGCTTGTCCCGTTAAAACAAGATACGCAAAAATTAAAATTGAACCAAAAAACATCCGTCCCCAAGCGACGAGACTGCCTGACAAGTCGCGCAACAGATATTTGGCTAAAATATTTTCTATTGACCAGAAAAGAACGGCCAGCAAAATCAAAGCATCGCCCCAGCCGAAAGAAAAATTGAAGTTTTTTAAAGTCAGCAAAATCCCCAACAGTAGCAACAGTCCGCCGATAAGAAAATTTTTGTTGATTTTTTCTTTCAAAAAAACCGCTGCCAATATCGCCACGAAAATAAACATGGTTTTATGGATAAAAGCGCCTTGAGCCGCGCCGGTTAAAGCTAAACCCTTAAAAAACAGCAGGAAGGGAATTGAACCGCCAATTAAGCCGAGTAAGAATAATTTAAGCCATTGTTTTTTATTTAGCGCGGACAGCTTTCGGCGGTTCTTAAAAAATAAAATAATAGCGGCTAATAAAATCGCGACAATTACGTTTTTGGCAAAAGTAAAAATACTGGGATTGGCCATCGCCACGCCGAATTTATTGATAAAAATAGAAAAGCCGGAAATTATGGCGGTGGAGAAAACGAGCAGCAGTCCTTTATTCATATAAACATACAAGCATAAAGACATATAAACATAAAAACGGATTTTGTTAAAATGTTTATACGTTAAGATGCTAAAATGATTTTATTAATTTCCTTCGCCTGCCTGGCGGTTATTTTTTTGATAATAATCCTATTTTGCGTTAAAACCCAATCCCCTCTTTTGACTGGTAAAAGACTGCCGACCAATTCTGCGCTATTGTTGACTTTAACTTTTATTGCGGTTTTATTGATGGCAACAACTTGCTTGGGAAGTGTTAAACACATAATTTGCTGTTATAATTTACAGATTTTTCATTATTAAGGTGATAACTCCGCCGATTAAGATAAGCACGGTTAATATTGACGGCAGAATGTCTAAGACATCTTCGCCGATCATCAATTTGAATTTTCGCATGATATTTACGAATCTACGAATAATGCGAATCTACAAATATGCAAATAAATTTATCCATTCGCGAATTCGCAGATTCGCATAGATTTGTAGATTCGTTAGATGGCTCCCGGAATGTCCTTTAACTGCGCCCAGCTGAAAATCGGACCGTCTTTACAAGTATAGTATGAGCCAACGGCGCAATGCTGGCAAACGCCAAAACCGCAATGCATCCGCCGTTCCAGCGACAAATAAATATCTTCGTCCACGAACCCTAATTTTTTTAATTTGTCCAAAATCGGCCGATACATCACTGGCGGCCCGCAAATAAACGCTATTGAATTTTGCCAAACTTCGTGTTTGTCAAATAAAGTCGGCACCAAGCCCACGTTGCCCTTCCAGCCAGAGCACTCTCTGTCCACGGTTAACTCCACTTGGATATTTTGTTTTTTCCATTGTTCATATTCATGGCGGAAAAGCATTTCGTTTGGCTGGCGCGCCCCATAAAATATTTGGACCTTTGTTTCTTGGCCCAACCAATTATTTTTGTCGAGGATTAAAGAGCGCAACGGCACAAAACCGAGCCCCCCGGCAACAATCAATAAGTTTTTTTGCGTTTTGAAATCATATTTAGCCAAGGGCCAAACGCCGTTGCCATAAGCTCCGCGGAGGCCCACTTTGTCGCCTATCCTCATTTGATGAAGCTGGGCGGTTAATTTGCCGGTTTTCCTCACGCAAAGTTCAAGGTAGTTTTTTCTCGCGTCGCCGCAAGGGGCAAAGGGAGACTCGCCAAAATTCGGTAAGGATAATTCCACGAATTGCCCTGGCTTGTAAGAAAACTTCCAGCCGGGAATTGGTCGCGTAAACTCAAAACGGAACAGCTTGATGTTATCGGTCTGCCGGCTGATGAAAATTATCTTTGCTTGGTGATGTTCGTAAGGATTAAACACAAAAAAATTTAAAATTAAAAAATCAAAATGTAAAATTTTTGTATCCCGCCGTAGGCGGGATGGATTTTATCATTTTGCATTGCGTAGAGCAACGTGGTTGCCACGCAACTCTACGTTGTCATTTTTCATTTTGATATTTACATTTTACATTTTTAAGAATTTTCTATTTTCTTTAATACTTCCCCAATATCTATTCCCACCGGACAAACTTTCGCGCAACGGCCGCACCCCACGCACCCCATAAAATTAAATTCATCGGGAATTCTGGCGAATTTATGGTAATACCAAAAATGCAGTCGCTCGGCCGTTGTGGATAAAAATTTGGGCTTGCCAAGGCCCGGCTTTTCGCTCCCTGAAACCTCCGAGAACTCCTGATAATAACAAGAATCCCAACAGCGTTGTCTGGCGCCGGAACTTTCTGCGAGCGCTGGCAAGTCGTCTATTCTAAAACAAAAACAAGTTGGGCAAACCAATGTGCACTTGCCGCATTCAATACAAATTTTTCCCAGCTCTTCCCAAATCTTGGGATTAGGATGATTTTTCAGCCGGTCGCGCAAGCGGGCCATCCGTTCGTCCAACTGTCCCTCTTTCACCGGCCCGCTAAATTGTATATGCGTATAATCTTTATAGCCGCGCTCAGCGCGGCTTGAACCAAGCTTAGTTTGGTAGCCAAAGTGCTCTAGGATTCGCTGGCCCTTTATGGAACCGCTGAAAACTTTTAACTCCCCCAACCCCCCTCTTAAATTAAGACCAGAGCTAAGCTCAGCTTTGGGGGGCGAGCCCCGCAAACTGCGGGGCGAGGGCGTAAAGCCCCGTGGGGGCCACGCCCCTTTACGGGGGGCGTTATAGCATGCCAAAAAGATATCAAAAGGCAAATGTTCTAAAATATCCTCTTCGTATTGGTGCTCAAAGATATTACTGGCAGTCTCCGGTGTTAAAGAATAGCCAACAAGCAACATATTACGCCGCCGCGTTTGATAATAAGCGTCTTTTTCAAAAACCTGGTCGTAGAGATTAACGGCCCTTAGGTCCAAGATATTCAGGCCAATTAGAGCAATCTTAGACGCCTGTTTTTTAGCAATTACTTTATTTTTTTGATATTCAAAAAGCGTTTCTTGTTCCGGGATAAAAAATCGTTTAAAAGAATAAAACGGCAATTGGCCGTCCAAGTTCAGTTCAATTGCTTTTGATATTTTTTTAATTAAAATCTGGCCGGTTTTTTTAATCGGCGAGGGCTGATGCGCCGCCAGAAACGGCGATAATTCCTCAATCTTGGCAGTCGTAAAAACCGGCCCAAAAATTGACCAGTCGCTTTTTTGAAGATACGCTATGAATTTTTCCAGTCGCGTTTGATCCACAACAAAAGTATACCAAAAAAACTTTAAACAAAAAAGTGGATAAAAATTACTGGCCACGGATAACGCGGATTTTTAGCGAATTGACGCGGAGGCGTTTTCTTCTTTACCATGCCCTTTTTGAGTACGGAGATCCGTTTCATCGAAAAAAGACGAGAAGATGAATTTTCTATCCGTGTAATCCGCCTAAAATCGGCAAAATCCGCGGCTACATTCCCGAGCTTAAACGCGCGAATTCAACGAAGAGAAAAGAAGTCGCCCTTGCCTCGGTCCTCCCGTGCGCGGGCGACAACAAGGAACTCCCTTTATGATTTTTTAGTAATTTGTGGCTTATATTTTTTCATTAAAAGAGAATTTGAAACAACGCTAACCGACGAAAAAGCCATAGCCGCCGCAGCAATTGCCGGATTTAAAAGCCAACCAGTAAAAGGATATAAAATACCAGCGGCAACAGGAATGCCGACAATATTATAAAAGAAGGCCCAGAAAAGATTTTGCTTAATTTTATTTAAAGTGTATTTACTCAAATCAATTGCTATTACCACATCTCTTAAATCATCTTTAATTAAAACTATTTCCCCAGTTTCCATTGCCACATCCGTGCCTTAACCTAAGGCAATACCTACATCGGCTTGAGCCAAAGCCGGCGCGTCATTTATACCATCACCAACCATCGCCACAGTGTTTCCTTCACTCTGTAATTTTTTAATCTCGGCTGATTTTTCTTGCGGCAATACCTCGGCTAAAACTCTGTCTATGCCGACTTGCTGGGCAATAGCTTGCCCAACTCTTTTATTATCCCCGGTAATTATCGCAACCTTTTTCCCCATTTTATGAAGCATCTCAACTGCTTCTTTTGAGTAATCCTTAAGCGTATCGGCCACCGCAATAATACCAATAATATCTTTTTCTTGTGCTAAAATCATCGCTGTTTTGCCTTGATCTTCTAAAATAATCATTTTTTCTTCTATTATATTTGGATTAATTTGATTGTTAGTCATTAGTTTTCTTGTTCCGAAAAGTATTTTTTTATTTTTTAAATCAGCCATAACGCCATAGCCGGGTATGGCTTGAAAATTTTTTACTTCTGAAAAATTAATTTTTTCTTCTTTTGCCTTATTGACAATCGCTTGAGCCAAAGGATGTTCGGAATTTTTTTCCACTGACGCCGCGATTTGCAAAACTAAATTTTCACTGACATCGTTTTTAATTTTCACCACGTCAGTAACGCTTGGTTCACCCTTGGTTAAAGTTCCGGTTTTATCAAAAATGACCATATCTAAGTCGCGGGCAATTTCCAGCGCCTTACCACTTTTAATTAAAATGCCATTTTTTGCCGCCAAACCCGTTCCCATCATTACAGCGGTTGGCGTTGCTAGGCCTAAAGCGCAAGGGCAAGCGATGATTAAAACAGCCACAAAAACCGTTAAAGCCAAAGCCAAGGGCTGCCCCAATAAAAGCCAGATGGCAAAAGCAAAAATAGCAATACCAATCACAGATGGAACAAAATAAAAAGAAACTTTATCAGCCAAAAGCTGGATTGGCGCTTTAGAACCCATTGCTTCCTCAACTATTTTTATAATCTGGGCCAACATCGTATCTTTACCAACTCGAGTTGCCCTAAATTTCAAAACACCGGTTTTGTTAATAGTCACGCCGATTATTTCATCGCCTTTTTTCTTTTCTACTGGAATACTTTCTCCGGTAATCGCTTTTTCATCAATGCCGGAGTAGCCGTCAATAACAACCCCATCCACTGGGATTTTTTCGCCGGGCTTAACCAATACAATATCTCCGACTTTTACTTCGGAAATGGGAATTTTGATTTCCTGTCCGTCCTTGATAACTGTTGCTTCCTTTGGCTGCAATCCAATTAATTTTTTAATCGCTTCGCTGGTCTTTCCTTTAGTAATTGCTTCTAAATATTTACCAAGAGAAATAAAGACAAGAATAAAGACAGCGCTTTCATAATATAAATGGGGGGGCAGTTTTTGAATATCCAGCCAAAAAGAAATAGCTACAGCAATGCTATAAAAATAAGCGGTGGCCGTGCCAATAAAAATTAAAGAATCCATATTGGGCCTTAGCCGTATTAAATTCTTAAAGCCAGATCTCCAAATATTAAAGCAAACTAAAACCACAATGGTTGCTAAAATAAATTGAATTAGAATATTCCATTCTTTGAAAAATTGCGGTATTGGCAAACCGAGCATTCCGCCCATAACAATATAAATGAGAGGCAAACCAAAAATAAAAGAAATAATAAACCGTTTTTTTAATTTGCTGACTTCTTGTATTTTTGTTTCTTTATGATGGTCGGGCATTTCTTCTTCAAGGGTTTCTTCCGTCGCCCCATACCCTAATTTCTCAATGATTTTTTTTATTCCGGCGATACTTATCTCAATCGAATCAAACTCTAAATAAAGTTTTTCCGAAGCAAAATTAACATTAGCGGATTTAATACCACCTTCTTTTTTAAGCGCGTTTTCAATTATTGCCGAGCAAGAAGCACAATGCATTCCAGAAATTTTTAAAATTGTTTTTTCCATAATGTTTACGGGTTAATTTATTAATTCTATTTTTCTTAAAAAAGATCGGCGACTTGTTCAATATCGGCCTGCTCTATAATAATCTGGCCATTTTTAACTTCAAGATTTGAATTAATCGGGCCTGGATTACAGCCGCCTTTCTCAGTGGCAATTTTTTCTATTGGATAGCGGTTGCCGCAGTTGTTGCAAACGATTTCATCTCCTTCCTGACGAAATCCCGTGTATGTTTTAAAACAAACAGCGCAGGCATTGGCAGCGGCCCTATAAATTCCGTTTTTATCTTTTACTACAAAAAAATAGATTGTTTTTCCGTTAGGCATTATAACGTTGTAAAATCGCGCCTGATTGTCGCCGAAGATTGAAGCGGCTAATTTAATCTCTTCATTCTCTAAATTTACGTTTCCTCCTTTCTCGCCCAAAAATTGAATCTCAGATAAAGATTGGGGTTGATTTTGATTCTCGGAAAATTGACCTTCTGCTTCCGAACAACCAAGTAATTCTCTTAATTCTTCAAAAGTTTTATAACCGCTATAAATTTTTTTGCCCATAACAAAGGTCGGTACGCCTTCAAATTCATGCTGTACTGGTTCAATTGCCGCGTTAATTTTATTTACCTTCACGCCAAGCGCTTCAATTTTATCAATCGTTCCTTCGTTTTTCACTTTTTGACACCAACTGCAACTATCAGAATAATAAAAAATCATTTCTTTAATCTGGCATTGAGAGGATGAATTTGATGAAGAATTTGGTTGTTTGGTAAACAACCAAATTCCCGCAATTAAACCCGCTGCTATTAAAATGGCTAGAAACATTTTTTTCATATTTGTGTATTTATGTGCATAAGTTTTTGATTAGTTGTCGGCGGGCTGCAATTTACAAGTCGGACATAGTCCCTTTTTACATTGGGGGCAGGGTTCTTTGCCCTGGGCAATTAAATCGTCGCAAGCGCAAGTGCCAGCAGTGAAATTATTCCACTGGTTAGCCTCTATGTAGCACATTGTACAGGGCGGATTGATACAACACTTGTAATCACCCCTTGCAACTGCCTGACTGATGGCGTGATCTCTTTCTTTGATTATTCTTTGGTACATTGCTTCCGGACTTAATTTTTCAAAAATTGGATTTTGAATATTAAAGAATAAATAACTAGCAATGCCACCAAGTAATAAAGTTAAAACAATAAAAATGAATTTTTTCATATAAAATAAATTTTATATTTTTACCTACCGCCGCAACTACATCCTCCATTGATGCCACAAGTTCCACCTAAATTCTCTGCGCCCGATGAAGTGAATAAATTAGCATCGTCATTTGATATATTATTTTGAGATGCTGCGCCATTTTTATCTATTACCTCTATAATTCCGGAAATCATTCCCATCCAGCAACTAAACTTATATTTTCCCTGCTTTGTTGGCGTGAATTCTTTAACGCTTGTCTGCCCCGGAGTAAGAGCAATTTCTTCGCTGAATAGGCTTCTGGAAATAATGGCATTAGTACAACCGCTTGTACCCTTGTCGGTAATTTCCCATCTTACCGGAATCCCAATTTTTACCTTGAAATAATTCGGCTTATATCCGAAGGAAAGGGCATCCATTTTTAAAATTTGTTTGCCGTTAACAATTGGCGCCAATCCTTCTTCGTTATCATTAATAGTTTGTTGATTAGGATTCAATTTTAGATCGCTAAAACTGGCAAATCCCAGAACATTCAACTGGGTATTGATATTATAAAGAGCGAAAAACAAAACCAGAACGCCGGCAACTTTTAGGAATTTATTGGCTAAATGCTGTTTTTGAGAAAATTTGACCGCGGATAAACCAATTGCCAAAAGAGCCGGCAATGTCCCTAAGGCAAAGAAAAGCATAATCAGAGCGCCCTGAACCGCGCTTCCGGAAATTAAAGCCAATCCCTGTGCGGTTATAGTGAAACCGCAAGGCAGAAAAAAAGTCAGCGCCCCCATTAGAAATGGCATGTGTTTCCCTTGGAATTTAGTTTCGTCAGCAATGCGTCTGGTTATAAATTTCGGCATTGTAAACTGAAATTTTCGGAAAGCTTTTACCCCTAACATTTGTAAAGCTAAAAAAAACATCATTACTGAAACAGCGACAATTAAAACAGAAGTAAAAGTTAAAGAGATCTGGAGTTTGCTGCCAATGGCTCCAATAGCGGCTCCTAAAATAGCGTAGGAAACAATTCTCCCGGCATTAAACATAAAATGGGGTTGGAGTTTTTCCAAGGTTGAATTTCTTTCGGAATACATCCCCAGCCATTGTTTTGACATTGAAAGAATTAAACCGCCGATCAATGCCGCGCAACTGGAAACCCCGGCCAAAAGTCCCAAAAGGAAAAACATCGGCAAAGACGAGGATGAAGTAACGTTTATCAAACCGGTAAAGCCGCTGTTTTTAATAAGGAAAAAACCTATAATAATAAACAAAGCCGCACCGGCGATTACGAAAAAGTCGCCTCCTTCTTTTTGCTCGGCGATTTTCACCGGCCGGTCAAAAAAAAGATAATTTTCCCTTTTAAAAATTTCATTCAATCTTTCAAGGGTCGGTCTTTCACCGTCGTATTCAATTAGGGTCTCGCCTTTGGCCGTTGAGGCCTCAACTGATTTTATGTTCCCCAATTCTAATAATTTCTTCTCAATTAAAATTTCGCAAGAAGCGCAATGCATTCCTCTGACGTAATAAATATGTTCTTTAATATTTTCAGTCATACGATTTAAATTATTTATTAAATAGTTTCGTGACTTTTAAAATCTCTTGAGTCATCTCTTGTTTTCTTTTTTCGTTTTTTGTTCCCATTGCTGTTTTAAAACAGGTATTCAGATGATTTTCCATTAACATTTGATGGGCGGATTTCAAAAGACCTATCACTGCCGAATTTTGCTGCATAATATCAATGCAGTATTCATTGGCCTCAACCATTTTGATAATTTTTAATATTGAGCTTTGGGCTTTTTTGAAATTTATAAGCGTTTTTTCTTTTCATTCTTACTAGCCATAGCTTTTTTAAAACAACTGTTTAAGTGTTTCTCCATTAACATTTGATGGGCAGATTTTAAAAGACCTATTGTAGCTAAATTTTGTTGCATGATATCAATACAATATTCAT
>JAHKAK010000030.1 GCA_018826025.1 Patescibacteria group bacterium | reverse complement strand
TAATCTAACAAGTTTTTCTGCCTAGGCTAGGCAGACCTAATTTCTTACCCTTATTCTTTCCACTCCGCCAATTCCACCAGAAAGGTTGAGCCCTTGCCCTCCCCTTCAGATTCGGCCCAAACTCGCCCTTGATGAGCTTCAATGAGCTGGCGAGCCACGTAAAGGCCAATGCCCGCCCCCTCGGTGTGGTAATGGGAAGCTTCCGCGCCCCGCATGAACTTTTGGAACAAATGCTTACTCTCGCCCGGCTGCAAACCCATGCCGGTGTCGCGAACCGCCATCACAATATTTTTATCCTGCTGCTCCAGCAAAACCTCAACCCGTCCCTTCTGCGTGTATTTAATCGCGTTATCAATTAAATTCATAACCACCTGCCGTAATTTTTGTTCATCCGCCCGAACCCAAAATTCCTTATCAGGTGTTTGCCAAGTAAATTTTAATTTTTTCTTCTCGGCGGTTGGCGCCAATTCTTCCGCCACGCTTTTAACCATCGCGTCAAAATCCACTTTGGCAAAATTAAATTCCATTTCCCCGCCTTCCATATGGGATAAATTCAGCAAATCATTCACTAATTTAATCAAGCGCTCGGCGCTTTCCAAAATTTTCTCTTCCTTATCGCGCAATATATCCGTCAGCTGGCCATAGTTCCCTTCCAAAATCATGGAAGTGAAACCCTTGATCGCCGTTAAGGGCGTTCTCAACTGATGCGAAGCAATAGAGATAAAGTCGGATTTAGCTTTGTCCAGTTTCTGCAAATCTTCGTTGGCGCGTTTCAACTCTTTGGTCTGCCGCTCAACCTCGGCCTGCAAGGTTTGCGAAAAACGTTTGGTTTCGTCATACAGCTGGGCGTTCTTGATGGCGATGGCCGCTTGAGAAGCGATAACTTCCAGGGTTTTTAAATCTTCTTCATTATACATATCGCCGGATTCCTTTTGCCCCAAGGCGATAATGCCCAAGGTTTCATTTTGAATATTCAGGGGAATAACCATGGCCACTTTCAAGCCCAGTAGCAAATCCAAAATGGCCTTATGGCTCTGATAATCGGTTTGCCGCAGCTCTTCCACCACCACAGGCACGGACTTAATAATGTAGTTTCGGTGCAAATCCGCGTCGCTGGGAAAAAAGCGCTGGTCCTTTAAATCAAAACCATTATTATATTGAACCAGATATTGTTGGTTATTTTCCTGGTAATTTAGCACTGCCACGGACTTAACGCGCAAGGAATTGATCAAGGTATCAGAAATCAAATTATACGCTTGCTGGATGTCCAAGGTGGAGCGCAATCCGTCGCTTAACTTAGCGATAACCTGGTTGCTATCATACAGCGAAGAGAAGAAATACTTGTTAGCAATGCGGTAGTAATAGTTTCTAATGGGGGTAAACACCAAGACCGCCAAGGCCGAGATGACAAGACTGACATAAATAATATATTGGGGGAAGAATTTGTCCAGATAATATAAGGCCGGAAAAGCGGGGATGATAATAGCCAAGACCGAGAAAATATACACAAACGACCGGCGCAAAGCCAGTTTGATGTCCATGAGGCGATGAACAATAATGGCATAGGCTAAAATTACGGAAAACAATAAACCGGAGATATAGGCGAAAGGGTAAATGCCCAACCCATAGGCTGGTAAATACGCCATCGGACCAATGCTAAAAAGAACCAAAAAAGCGATAAAAATATATTTAGCCTGTTCTCTTAAAATTGCGACTCTAAGACTTTTATAATATAAGAACATTTTAACGAACCAAATAACAACATAGCTGACAAAATACACCAAGAATATATGATGAAAGAATTGCGCCTTCGTGTGGACTCCCCATTGATAAACAAATAAATCATCAACGAAATATTTAGTCGGAACCAAAAATAAAAAAACGAAAGATAGCACATAGCCCAGCTTAAGCAAAAAATCCGGCTTCTTTTGAGAATATGCCAAACCAAAATGATACATAAAAGCAGGAATAAAAACCACCGACCCGTAAATGAATCTATCCCAAAAAATGGAAAGATCCCGACTCTCCCTGTTAATAAACATCATAAAAGTACCGAATAGCCATAGAGAAATAGCGATAGCGTGCAAGAAAAAAGTGAAATTAATCCTCTCTTTTCTGTTCCTTAAAAAAACAAAGAAGCCGAGAAAGAAAACAAAAATAGC
>JAHKAK010000029.1 GCA_018826025.1 Patescibacteria group bacterium | reverse complement strand
TTTTCTTTGGGGTTGCCGAACGGAGCGAGGCAGTGGCGGGGCTCTCGTTCATCACGAATTTTTGATAAAATAGGTTCGAGCGAAGTCGTAAAGACACTCCAAAATCCGAGTTTCAGACAAAAGACCAACTTTTTGGTGGGACGCGCGAAGCGCGTCCCACTGATTTCCCCCCGCTAATTCAGACGAATTCGGCGCGCTTGCGCGCACTAATTTATTTTGGAGGAGGGGGTTCGAAATCCAATGCAATTTTCTCTAATTTGCTTTGCCGGAAGCAAAGAATTTTTGCTATAATATCTGTATGGAAAATATCTCTTCGCAAAAATTCTTTTTATATGCTCGCAAGTCCACTGATATGGAAGATAAACAAGTTTTGTCAATTGAGGCACAGCTTCAAGAATTGCGCGATTTTGCCAAGCGAGAAAATCTTGAAATCGTTTGCGAATTTATTGAAAAACAATCTGCGAAAGTTCCCGGCCGTCCAATTTTCAACGACATAATTGAGCAGATTGAAAAAGGATTCGCAAACGGCATACTCGCTTGGCACCCGGATCGCCTTGCGCGCAATTCTGTCGATGGAGGACGCATAATTTACCTTGTGGACGAGAAAAAACTTGAGTTCCTCAAATTCATTCAGTTTTGGTTTGAACCTACACCACAAGGTAAATTTATGCTCTCCATCGCTTTCGGGCAAAGCAAATACTATGTGGATTCTCTTTCCGAAAATACGAAACGAGGGTTGCGCCAGAAAATACGGCGCGGTGAATATCCTTCGCTTGCTCCGGTGGGGTATATCAATGACTCACGCACTAAAACCGTTGTGGTGGACAAAAAGACCGCGCCGATTATTCGCCGAGCGTTTGAGCTTTACGCTAAAGGTGACCAGACACTGCAAGGTATCGGCGAGTATTTTGAGCGCAACCACCTCGTTGCCAAAAATGGAAAGAGAATCCACATTTCCCGCGCCACTTTTATTCTTTCCAATCCGTTTTACTACGGACATTTTCGATACAATAGCGAAATTTATGAAGGTAAATATGAGCCAATAGTGGCAAAGAAACTTTGGGATCAAGTGCAAGAAGTGATGAAACGAAAAAGCCGTCCGCGCCACAAACAGAAAAATGAACCACAAGCATATTGCGGACTGCTTTCGTGCGCGTCATGCGGTATGCAAATCACTGGCGAATACAGGGTGAAGACCCAGTTAAACGGCACACAACATTTCTATACTTACTACCACTGCACTAAAAAATCTAAAACTCAAAAATGCCCTGAACCCTGTATTCGCCAAGAATCTTTGGACGCGCAAATTTCATCACTTCTTCAAAAAGTTTCTTTGCCACAAGATTGGGCGGACTATCTAAATGGAAGACTTGAGAAAGACAAAGTGGAATCCGCCCAATCTGTTTCTGCTTTTGTTGAAAAAAATCAAAAAATGATTACGGACATCGCAGTGAAGCTCCAGCGACTTTTAGACGGCTATTTAGACCAAGACATAGACAAGGAAGTATATCGTGCTGAAAAAGCAAAATTGTTGTCCGAGAAAAAGTCGCTGGAGGAAGAAATATCTCGTAATCAACAAAAGCAGAAACATTGGCTCGAACCGATGGAAAAGTGGATAAAGGACGCAGGGAATATGGAAAAAATTGCATTGGATGGCAACCTTTTTGCGAAAAAGGTTGCTGCCAAAGAAATCTTTGGCTCGAACCTCCTCCTCCAAAACAAATTAGTGCGCGCAAGCGCGCCGAATTCGTCTGAATTAGCGGGGGGAAATCAGTGGGACGCGCTTCGCGCGTCCCACCAAAAAGTTGGTCTTTTGTCTGAAACTCGGATTCTGGAGCCGATGGTCGGAATCGAACCGACAACCTATCGCTTACGAAGCGATTGCTCTGCCAGGTTGAGCTACATCGGCAAAATATTTGGCGAGGCAAGCTGAGCTACTTCGGCTCTGGCGGGACAAGTTACTTACATTTAATTTTTCAGCCTTATTTTATCACTTTTTTACCAAAAAGAAAAGAGCGATGCGGCTAACTCATCGCTCTTTCAAGATATTTTTTTCGATTTCATTTCTTAGATCCCAAGGGCCCCGATATCATCAATAAGGACTCCGTTAGGCGATAGACAAAGGTACAGAGTCGCTAATCCTTTATGTACGGCGACTGCTTGCGTAATAGCCTGATCACCCTTTGTCGCTGTGCCAAATCTCACTTCATCAATCTCGCCCAAACGACCCGGCCAGACATTTTCGATATTTTCGCTGGGCACCACCACATAAAGAACTGCGCCCATCTCTTCAGGGTTGCTTGCACGATAAAAATTTGGTAGCACCTTCGCGACCTTCAATGTGATGTGAACTTGGCCACCAAAGTAAACACCCACGAAAAGACTACGAATAGTGGAAACTTGTTCTGTCTTGCCCTCAATCCGTGATCCCCTCAAATATCGCATGGTTCGCCCTCCTTATAAGAACTTCTTGCCGCTTGATTACGGCAAGATTGCCTAAATAAGCAATATAGAAACATAACATAGATTGCTATGTTCTGTCAATGAGCGAGTGAAGGGAATCGAACCCTCATATCTTGCTTGGGAAGCAAGCGTACTGCCACTGTACTACACTCGCATTCTTTTATTTCCCGACATCCGATGCCCCGAACGCTTGTTGTTGCGAGCCCGGCAACGCGGGGCGAAGCAATCCAGAGGACAACAATAATATCACGGGATTGCCACGCCCCTACAGGGGCCCGCGATGACATTTTCCGGACATCAGATGTCAAAAAAACAAATAATACAGTATACTAGTAAACTGTATTATTGTATAATTTTTAATTATCTCTTAAAGAAAAAATTCCACCACTTCACTAAATTATTCTCCACAACCGGCGCGCTAATGGCAGCCGCTACTGAAGCACCACTATTGTTATTTTCACCAACTGCCTCATCGGCCGGCCCCTGAACCATCACCACACTCTCCCCTTCCTTTTTTAAATTCAACTTATCCTTGGCCTCTTTTTCCAAGTATGACTCACTGCTAAAATAACCAAGTAACTGATTTAATTCCTGCCCCTTCTTGTCCATTTTCTCAATTTCCGCTTTCAGCGAGCCAATTTCCTGATCCAACTGCCGCTTTTTATAAAATGCTTTAACCAGCACCAAACTTAGCCAAACAAACGCCAACAGCAGCAAAAACAGCACGGTCCGGGAACTAAAAAATTTTTTCAGCTTGTTTTCTGGCATTGTTTCTGATAGAATATATTAAAATCAAATACAGATTTAACTCACCCCCTGCCTTCGCTAAAGCTACGGCGAGGCAAGCACCCCTCTCTTTAAAAAAGAGAGGGGGTCTCTCCTCTTTTTCTAAAGAGGAGGTTAGGAGGAGTTAAATCCATTCGTAATTTATAGGAATATATGGACCTAACCCGCCATAAAAAAACTTTGCGCATTTTTTGGATAATCACGGCTTCCGTCGTGGTTTTAAGCATGCTCGCCTTCACTCTGGCGCCGTTGTTTTGATAATAACAGAATTCCCCCTTTTTTCAACCGCCCGTTGAGGGTGGTTTTTTCCTTTTTATCTTTACGCGCATACGAAAAATTTTGTCCAAATTCAGGGCAAGCCGAGCGTTAAGAATTTGCGTGATGTGGTGGGGCCCCGACCGTCAGGTCGGGGCGTTGTGCATAGCAAATTTAGCGAGGCGAGCCCAGAATTTTTCAAAATTTTATCGTCGCGCGGGCCTTTTTCTGGTTCTCTTTTGTGGCCACAAAAGAGAACGAACTTACTTTTTAAGTATTTTCAAAAACACTTCCTGCGGGATATTCACGCTCCCGCGGTCGCGCATTTTCTTTTTCCCTTTTCTCTGTTTGTCCAATAATTTGTTTTTGCGCGTCACGTCTCCCCCATAGAGTTTAGCGGTCACGTCTTTGCGCCGCGCCGCCAAATCTTCCCGCGCCACAATCTTGCCGCCCACCGCCGCCTGCAAAGCTACCGCGAACATTTGCGGCGGTAAAATCTCTTTTAGTTTTTCCACGATACTCCGGCCCTCGCCCGTGGCTTTGGCGCGCGGAATAATTCTGGCAAAAGCTTCCACTGGCTCTTGCGCCACCAAAATATCCATTCGCACCAAATCACCCGCCCGCCAGCCAATCAGCTCATAACTCATGGAGGCATAGCCGGAAGTGGCGCTTTTCAATTTATCATAAAAATCTACGATAATTTCACGCAACGGCGCCTCGTAAGAAATAATCACCCGTTGGGTGCCAAGGTACTGCGTCTCCAAATAATTGCCGCCAATTGTTTGAAGCAGTTTCATTGCAACTCCCAAATACTCGCTGGGACTGATAACTTCCAATCTCACCCAAGGCTCGCGCACTTCATCAAGGTGGCTGGGATCGGGCAATTGTTGGGGTGAATAAATTGTCAGCTCCTCGTTGTTTCTTTTTTTTATCTGGTAAACGACGCTCGGCGTGGTCACGATTAATTCTAAACTATATTCCCGGCGCAAACGCTCGAAAACTATTTCCAAATGCAACATGCCCAAAAAACCGCATTTAAATCCGCGGCCCAAGGCGTCGGAGCTTTCCGGCTCAAAAACCAAAGCGGCATCGCTCAATTTCAATTTGCCCAGCGCCTCACGCAGTTGATTATAGTCTTGCGCCTCATTCCTCGGGCTATGTTTACCCTGAACTTGTCGAAGGGTCGAGGGGTAGAAACTGGCAAAAACCATGGGCCGTGGTTCTTTATAGCCAGGCAATGGCTTAACCTTGTTGTCATCGCGAACCCCGAAGGGGCGTGGCGATCCCGCTATATTACTGCCTTCCACGGGATTGCTTCGTTGCTCCACCGCCAAGGCGGAATCACTCCTCGCAATGACAGTCGTAATCGTATCGCCCACCCGGCAAAGCGCTACCTCTTTTAAGCCAGTGGCAATATAGCCAATCTCACCAGCTGATAATTTATCCGCTAATTTTAAAGTCGGCGTAAAAATTCCAACCTCTATGGCTTCCATCCGCGCACCCGAAGCCATAAACATAATCTTATCCCCACGCTTAATTTCACCATCCACCACTCTGATATACGCTAAAACACCTTTATACGCGTCGTAACTGGAATCAAAGACCAATGAGCGAAAAGGCTTTTGCGCTTCCATTTTCGGCGGCGGCACTTTTGCAATAACCGCTTGTAATAATTTTTCTACACCCGTTCCTTCTTTACCGGAAATTTTGTAAATAACTGGTTCTCCTTCCAACTTTGTAAGGTGAGGGTTGAGGCGTAAAGCCCCAATTGGACTACGCCCTTTTTCAGAAAGGATTTCTCCCCCTCTTAAATTAAGAGGGGGTAGGGGGGAGTTATGACTTTCCAACAACTCTTTTATCTCTTCTTCCACCGCTTCCACTCGCGCGCCCGGCAAATCAATTTTATTTATCGCCGGTATAATAGTTAAGCCTTGCTGCTGCGCCAAATATAAATTAGCCAAAGTCTGCGCTTGCACTCCCTTGGTCGCGTCCACCAGTAAAATCGCGCCTTCCACCGCGGCTAAAGAACGGGAAACTTCATACGAAAAATCCACGTGGCCGGGAGTATCAATTAAATTTAAAGTGTAAAAATCAAAATTCAAAATTTTGGTATCCCGCTCCGCGGGATTTATTTTAAATTTTTCATTGCGTAAAGCAACGTGGTTGCCACGCAACTTTACGTTGTCATTTTCCATTTTGAGATTTACATTTTGCATTTTGTATGTCATCCGCACCGGCTGAAGCTTAATCGTAATGCCCCGCTCCCGCTCCAAATCCATCGTATCCAAAAATTGCTCTTTCATTTTCCGTTTCTCAATAGTGCCGGTCAATTCCAAAAACCGATCCGCCAAAGTGGATTTTCCATGGTCTATGTGAGCAATAATGGCAAAATTCCTAATGTTGTTCATCTTATTTTTTACCCTGAGCCTGTCGAAGGGTTGATATTGTTCATATACAAATACCAAAAATCGCCCCAAAAGGACGATTGTATTTTGACATAATTTTTAGGTTTTATCAATCGCTAATTAAGAAAAGCGACTAAAGTAAACTTTCAAATTTATCGTAAAAATCGTCAATCGCCTCAATAATTCTCTTGTCGCCGCGCATTTGTTCAATAAAAAGATTGACTTGATCGGCAAAATCCGAATTAAGGCCGGCATCCATTAAAATTGGCCGCCGGGTTTGGTCGTTGGGCTTTTTAATAAAGTATTGCCGCAAAAACCCATGCCAGCGAAGAATATCTTTTTCCGCTATTTCAAATTTTTTCTCCTCGTCTAAAACACCGTCGAAAAATTCCGCGATTTGTTCCCACTCTTTAAAGCGGCCGTATAACCGTTCGTCTTCAAAAAATTTTAAAGCCACGACCGACACTTGGTGCGGCTCAATATAAAAAGGGTGCTCTTCCAGCCATTGGTAAAAATCCCCCCATTTTTCATCTACGAAAGCGTGAAAATGCATCCCCGCCAAAAAAGAGCTTTCCTTCCCTATTCTCTCTATATTCAGACCGTCTTGATGGGTTTTTTCGCGGTCCAAATTATCGTAATAACGAATATCGGGAAAACTGGTGCCGACAAAAAAAGCTTTACGGTCTTTGTCGGAAAAATATTTATCAAAAACTTTATCCGCTAAAACAATATGGGTGATGGGAGAAGGCATAATTTAATCTTGAACTATTTCCTTATCTAGGACGACGGCTTTAAACGGCGAACCGCTTTTTACCATCTGCCACAAAGCCCGCATTTCTGCCACGCCCAGCGCCGCGCTGGCTAAAAGGTAAACTGCCAGTCCCGCGCCGCCCGCGATTAAACCTTGAGTTAAAAGCCCCAAAAAAGTATGCGTATCCACAAAATTATCTGCTAAACGCAAGGCCAACCAAGCGCTTCCGCCCGCCAAAAATGAAGCCATTGATATTTTCAGCGCGCTGGTTAAAATTTCGCCAAACCGCAAATCCTTCACTTTCTTTTCCAAAAAAAACCAAAGCAAAAGCATATTGAAGGTGCCGCCCAAGGCCCAACCCAAGGCCAGCCCCCCAACGCCCAGCGGCGCCATCAAGAGCCACGCTCCGCCAATGCGTAAAAGTGAACCAACCAGCCCCAGCCAGAAAGGGGTCTTGGTGTCTTCCAACGCGAAAAATCCGCGCACCAGCAACAACATTAATGCCTCCGCCAAAAGCCCGAGCGTTAAATATTGCAAAGCATTAATGGTCAAAATTGTATCGTTCCAGCCAAATTTCCCCGTTCCCAAAATTACCCGCACAATTTGCGCGCGCAAAACAAACAATAGAACGCTGAAGGGAATAATTAAAAATAAAATGTGGCGGAAAGTGGCGGAAAAGTTTTTGGCAAAGCTTGACCAGTCCCGTTGCGCCGCGTTGGCCGACAAACTCGGAAAAACCGCGATGGCTAAAGAAGCCGCCATGACACCCAAAGGAAAAGTCCAGATATTATAAGCTAAGTTAAAGATTGCCAGGCTTCCGGCCGCCAAGGTAGAGGCCACCATAGTTATTGCCAAAAAATTAACCTGGGAAATTGCCAAGGTTAAAGTGCGCGGCCCCATTAAACGCGCCAAGCGTCTGATATTTTCATCGCGCCAATTAAAAGACGGTCGCCACCTCCAGCCAAGAGAGCGCACCGCGGGCAATTGAATTATCATATGCAACGCGGCGCCCAAAACAACACCCCAAGCCAAACCCGGCGCGCCGTATTTGGGCACTAAAAACAGAATACCAAAAATTATACCCAGGTTATAAAAAATCGGCGTCAACGAAAAAATCAAAAAACGCTTGGCGCTTTGTAAAATTCCGCCAAAAACCGAGCTTAAACCCAGCAGCAGCGGACTTAAAAACATAATGCGCGTCAAGGTTACTGTTAAGGCCATTTTGGCCGCGGAGAAGCCCGGCGTGATTAATTTTATAAGCTGGGGTGCAAAAATAAAAAATAAGCCGCCCAAAATTAAAAGAGCGGCTAATAAAATATTTGTCAGACTGTTTACAAATTGCCACTCAGCTTTCAGCTCGCCGTGGTTTTTCTCCCCGCCTGCCATCGCCTGCGGCTCAGGCTGCTGGCGGGCAGGCCACAACGCCACAAACACCGGGATAAAGCCGGCTGAAAGCGCGCCCATGATTAACAAATTATAAACCAAGTCCGGCACGCGAAAGGCCGCGTAATAAATATCCAACGTGTCGCCCGCGCCAAAACTGCCGGCCAGCAAGCGATCGCGCAACAAACCCAGCAAGCGGCTAACAATGGAAGCTATTGCCAAAATCATTGCCGCGCCCGTTATGGTCCGCGACTGGCCGTTTAAGATTTTATTGTTGAAAATTTGCCGCATACAATTTCTATCTCTCTTTTAATTTTGCGTCCTTCACAATGCCGCAAGACTCCCAGATACGATTGCAGACTTTGATTAAAAGATTTTTCTTCAATAAAGCCACCTTCTAAATTTCGGCGCTTTGCCATCATCTTCCTCAATATCCTCCTCTTTGTTTTTGTCCGCAAAACCCGGTAATGCGGTAAAATAACGTAACCCAGCCAATCAATTCCCTGATGATGCTTTCTGACTATTATCTTATCAGGATGGAGCGATAATTTCAATTTGACCGATAGAAAAATATTTATTTGGCGGACTAATCCTTCAAGATATTCCCTATCCCCGCTCAAAATAATAAAATCATCGCAATAGCGCAGATAGTGTTTAATCCGCAAAGTATGCTTAGCAAATTGGTCCAGCTCGTTCAAATAGATATTGGCGAACAATTGGCTGGTCACATTGCCCAGCGGCAATCCCTTGCCTTTGTTTTTCTCAAAACTGCCAAGAATATCGCTGACGAGCCGCAAGGATTTTTCATCTGTAATTTTCTTTCTTATCAACTCCAACAAGATATTCTGGTCAATTGAATCGAAGAACTTCTTAATGTCACATTTTAAGACACCCGTATTTCTGACGTTGTTTCGACTTAATTGACGACAGAATTTTTCCAGGCGACTGACGGCTTTATGCGTGCCTTTCGCCAAACGGCAAGAATAAGAATCAAAGATAAAACTTTTATCAAAAATCGGATATAAAACACGAAAAATCGCGTGATGCAAAACTCTATCACGGACGCAGGCTTTGTGGATTCGCCTCAATTTTGGATCGCAAACATTAAACGCGGTATAATGGGAGTGCCGCCAAGCGCCGTTGGCCAAGTCCGCGTGAAGCCCGAACAAATTATCTTCCAGATTAAATTCAAATCGCTGGACATCTAATTTGCCGCTTTTGCCTTTTTTGAATTCTCGCCAAGCCGAGAATAAGTTTTCCAAACTAACAATTTTTTCAAAGACAACTCCGTTATTGCGAGCGAAGCGAAGCAATCCCGCGGATTGCCGTGATAAGACGAGATCCCTCGCTACGCTCGGGATGACACGCGACATCATTTTAAAATTATGGCCTATAACGCCCCCCCCCGACTGCTTTAATGTGCCCTTGGCGCATAAAATTTGCGAGTTTTACAAATTATTTCACAAATGCTTAATATTATTTCCCAAGCATGAAAAATATACTTTGGGACAAAAAATTGAAAATACTATTCTGGAAGCTCTGGAATTAATTTTATCCGCCAGTTACGCCGTCAGCGTCTATAAAAAAGACATCTTAAGGAAAGCGAATAACAAAATTGATCTTTTAAAATATCTTGTCCGACTGGCCCAAGAAACGGAATCTGTCAAACCTAAAAATTATCTGACACTAGAACAGGCAATCCTTGAAATCGGTAAAATGATCGGCGGCTGGCGACGTTATCTTAAATGAATTTTTAATTTAAAAGAGGCTCGCGTCCGCGAAGCCTCTTTTACTATACCCAGCACTACCGAGAAAGAGAAGACCGGAAGAATAGTTGCCGTTCGCCTCGCCGAGATCGCTCCTGTTGTCAAAGTTCAGGTTGTCGTCATCGGCTTTGAAGTTAAGCGAGTAATCCGGCGACTGCCAAAAATTTGCCTTTTCCCGCCCGTAATCACCGGAAAAGCAAAAAAATTGCGTTTCCTGAATTTTATTCGGTTCCGCCAGAACCATAGAAAAAAGCAAGGAGTGCTATGAATATATTCGGCGACCTTGATTTTTTACGACCAAGATACATTAGCCTATAATTGTAGTATAACGAAAATCAACAAAAAGAAAAGGGCACAGCTACGATGTAACTATGCCCGCAAAGGTACAAAAAACAAAAGATAAAGGGTCAAGCACTACCGAGAAAGAGAAGACCGGAAGAAAAGTGGCCGAGCGCCTCGCCGAGATCGAACCTGTTGACAAAGTACAGGCGGTCGTCATCGGCTCTGAAGCTAAGCGAGTAATCCGGCGACTGCCACATTAAAGCTGCCGTATCTAGGCCGGGTGTATACCAGCCTCTGGTCAGAAGGTCCGGGTACATCGCTATGGCCGCGGCCGTATCGAATCCGCCGGCCAGCAATAAAGACTCGGGCAAAGCCGCCATTTGTTCACGGCTGGCCAGGACCGAAAACCCCTGCAGGGAATTCGGAAAATAGATGGCAACGACAAATTCACGCGCTGTTCTTTCCAGCAGCTTCTCGTGGCGAGCGCCCGGAATGACGCTAACTTTGCCCGCTAGGTCATTTTCGCGATAGTTATAGAATCTTCTACCTGGAAATTGTTTCTCGTAAGCGAATTTTGCCGCGGGAAGAAATGTTTCCTCCAATATCCTGCCATAATCTTTGAAACTATCCAGCTTGGGCAAGATAACAGGGAAATTAACGCCATTAAGCAAGTTGGCGAAATTTTTTTGGTTTCCAATCTCGCTAACCAACTCCTCGCTCCGCCCCTCAAATTCCGCCGCCGACATAACCGGACCCGTCTTGAACGCTTTCTGAAAACGAACCAGCCGATTGGCATAATCAGCCGCGGTCTTAAGGCTGGGTTTGACCAAGTAGAAATCCTTGTTCGCATCGCAGACCGCGCTTTTCAAATCCTTAGCCGGAATAACTCGACCGTTTTTGTCAACAAGTTTAAGAATTCTCTCCACGAGCTTAACTTCTAACTCGTCCCGCAAAAGCGCGTCCAGCTTCTCTTTGTCGCCGCCGCAAACCTTATTCAGTATGGCGACAACCTGACCAAAATCACGTCCTCTTAAAATTTCAAAAGAGCCATCCATTTTGCACCTCCTTGTTTTGAGCTTTTTATCGCCCAAACTCTTGACCTCTTCCCTCGGCCATTGGGGCTCAAAAAGAGCGTTATCTGACTCTTTTTATATTAGCATACCTACCCTTATCTTGTCAACACCATGCCATAAAACTTATCCGTCCGTAAATTATCGCTGAATTTTATTTGGCTGCCGCTTACTTCCAAATTCGCCGGATATTGCCAGGTAATTTTGGCTTGCTCGGGCAACTGTAAAATGCTTTCAAAATCACTGCCCACGCTCCCCGATTGCTTCTGCGCCAGCAAGCTGTAGCTGGCCGAGTTTTGATTTAAGTCAATTTTAAACGGCAGTAAATATTGATAAATGATTTCCACGCTTTCGCCC
This sequence comes from Patescibacteria group bacterium, assembly GCA_018826025.1. Lineage (GTDB taxonomy): Bacteria > Patescibacteriota > Minisyncoccia > Portnoybacterales > GWB1-42-6 > UBA8475. The sequence continues at coordinate 3,894 of JAHKAK010000029.1, read as the reverse complement.
GGGCTCACGAACACCCAATTGCCAAAAACCGTTTTGCCTGACTCTTGAAAAATTTGCGTGCCAGAACCTTGATCAATTATCATCCTCTGTTCTTGCGCCGCTACATCCGCGTCCGCCTTAAACCCTTGCGCCTGATAATCAATCGGCGCGCTGTAGGCCTCCAAAGTTTGCCCTTGCGCTGAAATTAATTTTGCGCCCAGCGGAACATAGACCCGCAAATAATCCGCGTTCACTTTGTTATACCAATCGTATTGGCTGCCTCCGCCATTGTGTCTACGTATAATTTTTACTGTATCCACGACCGAGCCGTCATCCTGCACGCTGGCGCTATGATAAATTTTTTGGTCTACGACTTTATCAGTTTTAAATCCGTTAATATTGGTGTTAACCACGCTCAAATAGTCTTTTTCCGTCGCTAAAACCTCACCGGTCCAGCCTTGATTCGCAAAGGCTTTTTCCAGTTCGGAATTGGAAAAATAGAATAAAATATGTTTTTCCGCCAGCGCGTCGGCTAAAATTTTCACGATCTCTTGCCCCCTGTCCGGCCAAACCTGCCAGAGCCGGTCTAAAAAGAGCGGCGCAAAATCAGCCAAAATCTTTTTTGGCCTATTTTGCGCCCTGTCATAATCCACTTCCACCTTATACTGCATCACATCCAAAAAGTTATTTTGGTTTAACGAAGCGCCATACTGCGGCAAATCAATGGGTCCGGTCAAAGCCAATAAGCGCTCAACCACCGTTGGTGTCAAAGAGATCACGCCATCCACTGTCGCCCCGCCAGCCGCTTCATAAAAGCCCATGATTTTTTTGGCGGAAGTCGGCCAGTCCGCGAACCAGTTGGCGTCGTGCGTTGACCAAGACGTGGAAACTTTTTGAATGGGCCGAGGCGGAATGATTTTCTCATATAACTGGCCGTCCAAATTAAAAATATTATCAATGAACAAATTTTTCAAGCGGCCATCGTCCAAATCAACCACGCCATAAGTCCCGATAAACCCGCCGCTCGCCCGCGCTTCAGAATTATTCTGAAAAACCAGCAGATACTTTTTGGCGCGCTCGTGGCCCAATACCCTCAAAAAAACATTACTCCAATTTTTTATCTGGCCAATAGCGGCCACCGCCGGCGTGATTTTATTTTTCAATTCCTGAATTTGCGGGGCGAGTCCTTCCGGCAGATCATCAGGGTTAACTTGAGCTAAACTTTTATCCGCTGCCATTAGCGCGATTTGGGCCTTAGTAATTTCTCCCTGAACTTGCCCGATTTTTTGCGTAAGCGATTGGCCGTCAGCGGAAAAATAATCGCCAATTTTTTGCGCCAAAAACAAATCGCCAATTTGGGCAAAACTTTGCCCGGCCTTGGCTAAATTTTCACCCGCCGCCACTAAAGCGGCGCCCGAACTCACCTGCGAGCCACCCGGCAATTTTTCCAAAATATAAATTATCCCCCGGCCCATTTTATTTAATTCTTGGTCCGCCAATAAAAAATTCTGGTAGGCCGCCTCAAAATTGACACCAGCCGCCTCAAAATTCAAATTCGCCGCCGAATCTTTGGCCGCCAGCATGGATTTATAAGCCTGCAAGGCCGAGTTTAAAATATTTTCTTTAGCTGAAATTCCTTGGCCGGCCAATGATAAGCCAAAAATTACCAAGTAGATTAAAAACCCCGCGCTTAAAAATCCAACGGTTTGACGCGCGAATGATCTTATGGGACCACGCCGCGTGATATCCTCACTTTTTCTACCCCAAAATTTCCGACTGGCTGGAATTAAAGAAATTTCTTCTGATCTATTTTTTTTCTGCCACCACCTGGCCAAAAAATCAGACTGTTCAACTTTACCATCAGACAAATTTAACCCACCATCCCCCCTTTTAAAGGAGGGTAAAATTTCCTCCCGCCCCCCTTTTGCAAAGGGGGGCGCAGGGGGGTTATCTGCAATTTCGATATTTGGCTCAATTATTGCCGTAAAGTCCGGCTCGGCCAATAATTCCGCCAAAATATCCGATTCGCTGGCTGCCGGCACCTCTGTCCACAAATATTTTTCCACGTCAATAATTTCCGGCAGATCCAAAACCGCTTCCAGCGTCTCAAAATTTTTACCATCTTCGCTTGACCAGGTCTGATTTTTCAAAGAATTATTTAGCGCTTCAATCTCTTCCAGCATCGCCAGAACTTGGGCGCGTTCAGGGCAAGAACCTTCCAAGGCCTCAAACTCTTTTGGCCAATTTTGTGAAAATCGCTTAAAAAGCTCGGCCGGCTTAATTGTTTGTTCCCCTCTATTTTTTTCAACTACTTTCTTTTTCCGCCTGTGCTTTTGTTTGACTCTTTTTTCTTCAATTGATAACAACACGCCCGGCTGCTTATGGCTTAAGTCCACCACGTGACCGCTCACAAAATTTCTAAATTCGGTTTTTTTAGATAACAAAAAATCAGCCAATTTTTTATCGGTTTTATCCACGCCAAAATCGCCCTGGCTATAAACACCTTTGCGGTTCATAAAGTATTTTATCCCCCCACCTAATCAGAATAGCGCCGAAGGTGCAAGATCAAACAAAAGATTTCTCAATTAATACAAATTTGCCTTGTGGCACAATATGCCGTATAGCGCAATAAAATAAATTCTGATTAGGTGGGGGGATTTATTGTGCTTTCATTATAGCACGGCCGATACTTTTTTTAATCCACAAATAATACTCCGTTTGTCATTCCTGCGAAAGCAGGAATCCAGGGCCTGGATTCCGCATCAAGTGCGGAATGACAACAAAAGAATGTGAAATAAAAAAGGCGGATTTCTCCTCCTCTTAATTTAAGAGAGGGAAAATAAACACAGACTATGGATTCATTCTTTTTTGTAGTAATTTATAGCGATTTCCTTTTGTAGCAAATTTGTAGCAATAAAAAAAGGACCCAAGATTCCCATTTCAGGAATCCAAGATCCTTATTTGTTATTTTCCGACTTCGCCGACAGGCGGACGGACAAGGCCGAATAGATCGATTCGCAACGCATCTTCTGGTAACCGGCCGGACGACGGCTTAGGATTCCATTTCATGTCTTTGGTAAGATATCTTTCATCGACCAATTTTTCTGCCCACTGGGACTTTTCCCTGGTGAACTTGGTTATCACCAAAACGCCCTCCTTTTCATAGGCCTGATGGGATAAAATTATTTCTTCACCCGATTCCGTTACCAACCATAAACACAAACCACCAGCACCCATGGGACATAAACGCACACTTTTTATCCCCTTTTCGCGAAAAAAAGTGGCTGAAAAATCTTCCAAGCTAACCCAGAAATCGCCCTTACTCTGATCGTTTGATCTGATTATAGCTTTTCCGCTACCCACCTCCACGACTCCGCCAAAATCATCGATTTTTACCGATACTTTCATAATTCACCTCCTTATATAGCAAAAACTGGTAAGAACTCCCTCCGCTTCTTAGGTTTCATCTTCTCTGAAAAACTGCGAAAAGTCAACATCGAGCGCAATTGACATAAATCTTCTGCGTCTCCTCCGCCATCCTCTGCCAAGAGTATTTTTTAATTTGTTCGAAGCCTTGCGCGATGAGCTGCTGGCGCAAAGTTTCACCTGTTAAAACTTCGCTAATTTTTGCGGCCATATCCGCCGGACTGGCCGCGTCAAAATAGTGCGCGGCTTGGCCTAGAATTTCCGGCAAGCAGGTTGCATTGGACGAAACCACCGGCGCGCCGCGCGCCATGGCTTCCAGCGGCGGCAAACCAAAACCTTCGCACAGCGACGGAAAAACATAAGCGCTGGCATTTTGGTATAAGACGCCGAGTTCTTCATCCGGCACAAAACCCGTAAAAACCAATTGGTCTTTTTTTACCATACTCTGGAGTATGATAGATTCTGACTGCTCGCGCAATTTGCGATAAA
>JAHKAK010000028.1 GCA_018826025.1 Patescibacteria group bacterium | reverse complement strand
GCGATATCAAGAAGAAGGGAATTTCTCGCCGATTCTTCCGGCGCTTTATTAACTCGCTATCCCGAAGGTCTCGCAAGCGCGCTTCTCAAAATTTCTTCCGCCATATCAATCGCTGATTTCCCTTTTGTGCCGGTCCGTAGAAGAATAGCAAGGAGTTCGGTGTCACTCAATCTATCAGCGCCGTATTTTAACAATTTTTCTCGTGGTCGCTCGTCCTCTGGTAAATCTTTTATTCGATGTTTATTTTGTTTCATATCTTTATTTTACCACGATTTTTGGGTTTTTCCCTCCTTCTTTTTGCCCTAGAACTCCAACGGCTCAACGGCGATTGCTGTTGAGCCGTTGGGGGTTTTAAAGGGGAAAATCTCCCCTAACCCCTTCCCCAATCAAGTTGAGGACAGGCTCTAAAGGAGGGGAATAAATCCCTTCCAACCTCCCTTTACAAAGGGAGGAGAATCACATCTTTTATTTTTATTGTAATTTTATTTTATTTCCCAATTTCAAGCTTAAACTTTTCGCTAATCTTCCAGACGCCTTTTTCCCTGAAGGCCGAAATATTTTGACGGCGGGCGGCGTTAAGCAAAGCCGAGGCGGACTTGCCGTGCTTTTTAGTGTAATCAGCCAGAGTAATAATCTTTTCTCCCTTAAGATACGCAATTCTCTTATGAAGCGACTCCGTCAGAGCCAGGGCCAGCACTTTTTCCATTGTCTTGGTATTTTTGCTATCCCGATAATCACCAAAGGATTTATAATAATCTTTTTTCTCGCGATTACGGATAATAATCATCGGAAAGCCCAGCCGCTGAAGCTGAAAACAGCTAAGCACCCGCCCAATCCGGCCGTTGCCGTCGCAGAAAGGATGAGTAATTTCAAAATCCAAATGAAACTTAGCGATTTTATCAAGAAAATAAACAGACAAATTGCTCGTATACTCCACCAGAATTCCTTCTATCATTCTTTCCACCTGTTCCGGCGCCGGAGCGACATGAGTTCCGACACGAACATATTCGCCAACTTTTCTGAATCGGCCGGCGATATTATCGCTAATTCCGCCAATGAGCATTTGGTGCAAAAGTAAAATAACTTCTTTATTTATTTCTGTCTCTTGCGATTTGTTACGGATATAGCTAAAAACTTGAGCTAAATTTTTTGCCTCGTATACCTCTCTCAAAGAGACATCGCGAGACACCTCCATATCCAAAAGGATCTTCTCGGTTTCCTTAAGAGTAAGAGTAGAATTTTCTATAGCATTTGAGTTGTAAACGCTTTCCGGCACGGCTGCTTCGTCAAGTATTACCAAAAGAGACTCTTTGCCTTTTCGAAGAGTATCGTATTCGCTCTTGAGCGCTTGGATGCGTTTTTTTATCGGATTAGTTATTGCCATATTTTTTAGTTATTTCCTACATCCATTATATATCATTCACTATTGTTTGTCAATATATAGTGAATATACCCTGCAAAACGCCTAGTATTCACTATTTTTATAAATATAAATCCTCCCCGTAAAGGGGCGTGGCCCCACGGGGCTACGGCCCTCCCTTTACAAAGGGAGGGAAAATCATATTTTTTCAAACAGGAAAGGCATCAAATACCTTTTCTGGCTTCTTATTACCCCAATCCTACCCCTTTCCCCCTCTCCTGACAACCGTTGCCGGGGTTCAAAAAAAGACAAAAAAACAGGGGATAGGCCTGTTTAAATCTAACGGCTCAACGGCGGATGCCGTTGAGCCGTTGAAAGATTTTAGGCTAATTTGAGCCAAAATAAGGCGGAATGAGGATATCTCTCACTTTGCGTGGCACTGCTCCTCCTTTAGTAGGCCTAAGCCAGCCGCCTGCCAAGCAGAGTGAGGCGGCCAGGGCAAATATGTGCTAATTTTAAAATCGCCATCTCGGCGGTTTTTTGGTTTTGATTCGTTCTTGTGTGTTGGGAAAAGCAGCATTCATCACCCCACCCCGCCCTCCCCTCGTCTGAGGGGAGGAGGAATACAGGTTCCGGATCTCGCATCAAGTGAGAAATGACAAAAATCATGGCCGACATAAAGTCGGAGATTCTTCCCCCGCATTTGCGGGGTCAGAATGACAAAATTATATTGTATTATTAAAAATCCTTTTTTTTCACCCTGCGGGTGACCACCCGAAGGCGTAGCAAAGTGGGAAACATAATAAAAATTATTTCCAGCTAACCGCCTGATTCGGCTGGACTATTTCCACCCAAATTTGCCCGGGTATGAATTTTATTTCCTGCCCCGCCTTGTCATAAAAATATAATTTGCTGGTTTGCTTGGCCGCGTCTTTTTTCCAGGTGCCCAAAATTTCTTCGCCGTTCCGGTAAACCCGCGCCTGGCCGCCCCCCTCAATATCAACATCGTTGTATTGCCCCTCAATTTGCCGCGACCGAGCTATCATTATCGCCACGTTTTTGGCGGCTACTTGTTGGCCGGTGTTTTTATCAATTTCCTTGCTGCCCCCGCGCCATCTTAAATATGAATTACTTGTAGGATCATAAACATACGCTACTTTAAATGAACCCGGAAAACTAATGTTCAAGATTCGGCTGGTGGTAGCCGTTGGAACGGTTGAATTCGGCAAATGTAAATAACCGCTAAAATTTCCCTCCTGGCGATAACCCATTTTTCGCGCCGCCTCAAATAAGCGCGCGCCGGAGGTAAAGCCGTTATGAGGCGAGGCAATGCCTGACTTGCGGAAAAAAGCGCTGTAAGGATTGCTTAAAGCATCAATATTATCCACCACGCCCTTGGCCAATTCGTCCAACGCAAAATGCGAGCCGCCCCAATGGGC